>JAYTFI010000649.1:0-6558 GCA_043734485.1 Acidimicrobiales bacterium
GGCGAGGCCGGGTGACGAGGTGGCCGGATTCTCAACGACGAGCTGGCCCTTGTACTTCGGGTCGGCGAGGTCCTCGAGCGTCGCCGGCGCAGGAACACCTTTCGCGGCAAGTGCGGCCTTGTCGTAGTTCACGCACACGTCCCCATAGTCCACCGGCGTGACCTCGTTGCCGGGCACGAGCGCAGTGAGCTCGGACGCAAGGTCGGGCTTCGTCGAGGCCTCGTACGGCTCGAAGATCTGCTCCTTCACGGCGCGATCGAGGAATGTGTTGTCGACCCCCCAGAGCACATCGCCGAGCGGATTGCCTTTCGTGAGGACTGCCTTGTTGACGACCTCCCCGGCATCGCCGTCGGTGAGGACCTTGACGGCGATGCCCGTCTCCTGCCTGAACTGCTCAAGCGTGCCTTTGCTGAGCGCGAACGAATCGTAGGCGACGAGGGTGATCGTCGCGACGGCCGGCGCAGCGGCCGTACCAGCGGCCTCGGTCACGGTCGTTGCGATGGTGACGGCAGGCTTGTCGCTGCTGCAGCCGGCGACACCGATGAGGGTGGAGAGGAGCGCGATTCCGACACCGGCAATGGTGCGGGCGCTGCGGCCGTGGGTGTGGGCGTTGCGGAGGTTCTTCACGGGTGTCCTTCGAGGGCGTTCGGGCGGATGATGAGCAGGGTGCCTTGCTCGAGCGCGACCGTGGCGTCTGCCGCTTGGCCGGGCAGGGCGGCAGCGATCTCGTTGGAGACGCCGCGGGTGGAGAACGGGTCCAACGTCTCGCCGTGGAGCGAGAAGCGCAGGCCCGTTGTGGTGACGCCGACGGCCGGGCCGCCGACGGGCAGCAGCGTGACGAGCTCGTGCAGACGACCCCGGACGGTGCGCTCGCCGGGTCCGTGCACGACCTGTAGATGGGCGCGGCCGATCCAGGCGTCGATGGCGGTCGACGCGAATGCGGGCGAGGCGAGGAGGCCGAACTGGGCAGCCAGGTGGTCGAGGCGATCGTCGGGTCCGGTACCGATGAGGACGGTCACGGTCGGGGCCAGCGCGGTGGCGCGATCGAGCGCGAGCTCGAGGTCGGTCGCCTCCTTGTCCGGTGGATGACGTTCGATCCGAACGCCGTCGGCCATGGCCTGCTCGACGGATTCGGGTTTGATCGAGTCGAGGTCACCGATGAGCACGTCCGGTTGCAAGCCGAGCTCGAGCGCGTGATCGAAGCCGCGGTCGGCGGCGATCACCGTGGGTGGGCCGGTGCCGGGCGCCAGGTCCGCGAGTCGGTTCACCGCCCTGGGGTCGGGCGGGGAGCCGCCTGCGACGACGACGACATGCCGACTGCGGCGCGCCGGCAGGGCGCCGGTTGGCGGATCATCGATCGCGAGGGGGCCGGTCGGTGGCGAGGAGCTTGGTGGTTGCGACGTGGCGGGCACGACCGATCCCTTCCGCTGGCATTACCCAGAGCAGGTTCTCGGGTCGGCGACGAAATGGTCGCCCTCTCAGCCCGGCAAATCCGAGCTCCCCGTGGTGAATGTGCCGGTACCGTAGCGCAGATCGGTCTCGGCAAGGTCGTGGAAAACTGCACGGCGTGAAGACGCGCAACCTGCTCATCCTCGCGGCCATCGCTGGCGCGGCCATCATCCTCGCGTTCACGCTGCAGCTGCTGACCGACAGCCGCTTCCTGGGCTGAGGGCTTGTCCAACGCTCGGCGGGCCCGCCGGTGCGCTTTGCATACCGGGCAGTCGACGCGTTCGTCCGCGCCGGACCTCGGAGTCGTCCTCGATGCGGGTGGCCGGACCGCCCGAGCGAGCTGTCGGGTCGCTTACGCGAAGCTCCCGTGTCGGCCTTCGCCCGACGCAAAGCGGGCTGCGCCTTCGCGCGTTTCGCCCGAGCGGATCGTAGCCAGGCCGAGCTCCGTCTCGTGGGCGAGCGCGCCGTCGAGCGGAAGGCTCCACTGGTCGTATGCGGACAGACGATCGGAGCGCATACAACGCTGCGGGAACGCACCGATCTGGTGTGCGAGCTCGACCGCTACCGCGAGCGCGGTGCCGGTCGGCACGATGCGATTGGCCAGTCCCATGCTCCGGGCCTCGTCGCCGCTCACGCCCCGTCCCGTGAGGATCAGGTCCATGGCATGGGATTGACCGATGAGGCGCGGCAGTCGGATCGTGCCGCCGTCGATGAGGGGAACACCCCATCGCCGGCAATAGACCCCGAACACTGCGTCCTCTGCCGCAACCCGAAGATCGCACCAGATCGCAAGCTCGAGCCCGCCTGCGACGGCGTGCCCCTCGACGGCGGCGATGACGGGTTTGCCGAGCAGCATGCGCGACGGTCCCATCGGCCCGTCGAGCGTGACGTCGGCATCCACGCGGTTACCGCGGCCCGCGGCGACGCCCTTCAGGTCGGCGCCGGCGCAGAACGTGCCGTCGGCGCCGGTGAGGACGGCGACGTGGAGTGCTTCATCGGCATCAAACGCCCGGAACGCATCGGCCAGCAATGCGGCGGTGGGGCCGTCGACCGCGTTGCGGACCTCGGGTCGGTTGATGGTGACGACGAAGACGTCACCGTCGGTGTCGGTGCGGACGATTGAGCTCATGCGCCCGGGGCCCTCGTGTCGTCCATACCCGCGCCAGTGGAACGTCGGACCCAGCTCTCGCCGTCGGACGAGCGGCCTTCCAGCAGCGCTGCAGCCTTCGCCGCATGGCCGTGGTGGGCGCCTGTGTACTCCGGATCGAGCACCCGAAGCGGATGCATGCCGTCGATGTGGCCCATGAACGGCGGGTGGATCGAGTAGCCAATCATTGACTGTATGTTTGCGGAGAGATTCAGCGCAGCATCGCCGACGGAGAACATCATGTTCTCCTGCTGCCGGGCCCACGGCTGGCAGAACTGGGGCGAGATGGCAAGGCGGCGGGCATCGCTGTTGTTCGCGCCTCCTCGGTGCCAGAGCTGGCCGGAGAAAACTACGGCCGAACCGGACGGCATGATCACTTTCACGGCACGGTCGTCGTCGAGCGCGGGCTGCTCGCTGCCCCAGCGGTGTGAGCCGGGGATGACCTCGGTCGCGCCGTTCTCGGCGGTGAACGCATCGATGGCCCAGATGACGCTGACGCTGACGGCCGGGCGGGGTCGGGGGAGCGGGTAGAAGCCATCGTCGATGTGGTAGTTCTGCGCGGTCTCGCCCGGCAGCAGGTTGATGGCGAGGTTCGCTGACAGCAGGTAGCCCGGCAGCAGCAGACGGTCGAGCATGGCCTTGGTGTCGGGGTGCTCGACGATGGCCGCCACCGACGGTGCCTTCCGCAGCAGTGCGTAGACGCGGTTGCTGGCGAAGCCCTCGAAGTCGTTGCGGCCGAGCGGCGATGCGGCCAGCAGCGGTGCCATCTCCTCGCGGATGCGGGCGAGTGCGTCGGGGGCGAGGATCGATGGAAGGACGACGTAGCCGTCGCGTTCGTAGACGTCGAGCCGTTGGTCGGTGGTGTTCGGGTGGACGTCTTGGACCGTGCTCATGGTGAACCCCCGGTTCAGCTGCTCGTGCTGCGCGTGGCCTACTTGGTACAGTCAGCTATGACGGTACGACAATCAGGGCTGACTCTTCAAGTCGTTTCGCCGGTCCGTCGGAGCCGCGATCCCGAGGCCATGCGCGAGAGGTTGCTCGACGCTGCCCTTGGGGCACTCATCGAGCTCGGGTACGCGCGGACCACGACGGTCGAAGTGCAGCGGCGATCCGGCAGCTCGCGTGGCGCCCTGCTCCACCACTTCCCGACGCGGGCCGATCTGATGGCGGCGGTCGTGGCGCGGATCGGAACGCAACGGGAGGCGGCGATGCGCAAGGTACTGGCGGCCTCGGGTCCCGGGCCGATCGGGACTCGCGCCGGCATCGCACTCATCCGCCGGATGTTCTCGGGCCCGCTCTACCAGGCCGAGCTGGGGCTCTGGTCGTCGTCGCGGACCGATCCCGAGCTGCGCACCGCGCTGCGGGCGGTGGAGGTTCGTCTCGGCAGAGTTCTGCGGGCCTCACTGCCGGTGATGCTGGGTGCCGAGGTCGGCGGATCGCCGATCGCCGATCTCACGCTCGAGCTGATTCGCGGGATGACGGTATCGGGCGTGCTGAAGCGCAGTGCCCGGGACGAGGACCGGCTGCTCGACGCGTGGGCGGGGCTGATCGACTCAGGTCGCGAATGAGTCGATGGCGATCCGGCCGCCGATCGGGTCCTGATTGGCACGGGCAACGCGACAATCGTGCGCCGGTCAATGTCTCCTATCGCGGTCGTATGGTTCGCGTAATGCCTCGTGGAATCCTTCCCCAAAGCTCGCTATTACCCTCGATCCCGACGTGAATGAGCGCGTCATCAGCGCAGCGGCTCAGGATGGCATCAGCGTCTCGGCTTGGATGACTGCGGTCGCCCAGCGTGCGCTTGTCGTTCGCAACGGACTCGTAGCCGTAGCCGAGTCGCAACGAGTCAACGGCGGGTTCGCTCCCGAGGAGAACTGCGTCCCATCCCACGGTGGTCGAAGTACACCACCTGCATGTCTTCTGCGAGCGGGAGGAGATCGGGCTTGAAAGCGGAGTGGTCATGGCCTGGTCCACCGTGCAGCAAGACAAGAGTCGGATACTTCTTCAACCGGTCGCCATCAGGTCGATGCGAATAGCCGTCTACATCGACGAACAATCGGACACCTGGCTCGATTTGAACTGGCATAGCCCTACGGTTCCACCCCGAAGCGGCCAGAACAAGCTCACCTCCCGTGACGGCACCGTTCCGGCTTCCAGCTCAGCGCTACTCGTGAGCGCGGCTTGGGCCGGAGTAGAGCGGGTGCGTTTGTGACGTGCCGGAGTTCGTCGTCACACGCCGAACGCGTCGTTGTGCGCGGCGCCTCGCGATGCCAGGTCGTAAGCGCATCTCACGACGATTTCCGCAACGCGCGCGAACGCCGGTGTCGATGCGCGCGAAGTCGCCAAAATCAACGGGCGCGACCGAAATTCGACCGACTTCGCGCGCACTGAACCCCGCAATCGCGCGCGTCCTCGTCGGACCGCAACCCGCCCGGCAACCGGCGATATGCGGGTGATCGCTCCCATTGTGAGCCCGACTCGTGACCCGGCCTTGCGCGGATGATGTGCTCATGCGGGGGTGAAGGTGAAGCGCACCAGCGGTGTGAGGTACCCGCCGGCGTCCCGGATCGCGGCGCCCCACGGCTCCATCGTGGCGAGGATCTCTTCGACGTCGTCGCCGAGCACGGCCAGGGCGCCCGCCATCGCAGCGTCGGTGGATGTTTCGATCGCCTCGCGCACCTCGCGGCCGCGCTCGGTGACGCTGTCGCCGTCGAGCAACCCACGAGCGCGCAGCCGCTCCTCGCCGGCAGTGAGCTGCTCGTCGGTCCATCCGCGCCCGCGGGTGTGCGCGCGCGGGGCGAGCCCCCAGTAGAGGTCGCTGAGCAACCCGATCTCCAACGGGTCTAAACCCGCCGCGGACCAGGCCTGCACATGCGAATCGCCGCGGAACTCGCGCAGCCGATCGGCCGAGCGCCACAGCCGCGCGATCGGGTCGTCGGGGATGTCGGCGGCGCGCTGACCGGCGAACAGTGCCCGACCAGCGAGCGGCAGGTCGTCGGCAGCGTGCAGCAGCCGATCGGTCACCCACGCCGCTCGCCCGGGTTCGCGCCCCAGAATCCGCCGCAGCTGAGCTGCGGCACCATCGAGCCGCGCCAGCCACATCGTCGACGCGTCCGCCAGATTCTTGCCTCGACGCACGATCGGCACGATCTCGTCCGGGTTGAACACCGCGAACGCAGCCGCCACGACCTCGGCGGGCACGTCGCCCAGCACGGCACCACGGCTGGTGAAGAAACCGCACTTGTCGGGCAGCGCCGTGCGGCCGACCATCCCGGGGCTCGGTGCAAAGCCGAGCGCTTCATAGTTGGCGTGGCACTCGGGCGAGAATTGTGCTTGCCCCGCGACCGGCTCGATCACCGCAGCGAGCCGGCGGGCCAGGGGAATCAGGTCGGGCATGCGACACGGTAGACCTGGCGATCCGGTGAACGCCCATTCGGTGTGACGTAGGCCAACTGTTGGTCAGTCTCGAGTTGGTGCCTGACGAGGATCCGTCGGGTCCAGCGGAGATCGAGGGGCGGGCTCGGCGGGTACTGCGGTCGACTTCGAGGCCTTTTACACCGACCCGTCACACACCCCGGCCGCCGTCAGCCACATCGATGTCCTGGTCCTTTCCGCCGACGGCAAAGGGATCGCCATGAGACCCCGTCGGACATAGTGAACAGCGGTACGTCGAGTTGCTCCGCCAGGAGGAGCGCGGACCACGAGCCCAGCGCGTCGAGCCCAGCCCATTCGAGCGTGTCTGCTGCGTCGCAGCGCTCGTGGAGGACGCGCACGAGCACGACGCTGGTGTCCGTCACGAAGTAGAAGACGAGCCACGCCGAGATACGCGACCAGGTCGTGACTCTGATCGGCGCCGGGTACGACACCACGGCCGCTTCGCTCGCCTGGATGCTGTGGCGCGCCGCACTCGAACCGGGCATCTGGGCCCGTCTGCGGACCGAAGCGGACGCCGTGCTCGGACG
>JAYTFI010000650.1:0-3842 GCA_043734485.1 Acidimicrobiales bacterium
GACCGTCGTGACGCGACTCGTGAACAGCAGATCGGGAGCTCGCTCGCGCATGCGGCGTGGCAGGCCGCAACCGATCTGAACGCCGATGCCATCCTGTGCTGCACGAGCACCGGAGGTACCGCGAACGCCGTTGCCCGCTACCGGCCGGCGTCACGGATCATCGGTATGAGCCCGAGCGACGCCTCGTGCCGGCGCATGACGCTCACCTGGGGTGTCACCCCGCTGCACCTCGCCTGGGCGCGGTCCACAGACGAGATGGTGTGGATAGCGGTCGAGGCCGCGACCCGGGACGGCATCGTCCACGCCGGTGACGTCGTCGCCGTGCTGGCCGGTGATCCGACCACGGGTGACAAGGTGGTCGACGTGCTGCGGCTGGTGCGGGTTCGCTGACCTCGGTCGCGCTCGCACGGGAACCGACCGCGGCGGATCGGCTCCACCGCTGTGGCCTTCCACCACCTCACTGTGGCGGATCGGCACAGACCTCGGCGTCCGACGGTCACGTTCGGCGGCAGAACGATCCGAATATGCGTGTTCTCGCCACGCTCCGCCACAACCCTGGAAACTCGCTGTGCCGATCCGCCGCGGTCAACCCGAGTCCGCCGATCCGCCGCGGCCGATCCGCCGCGGTCAACACGCGTCCACACACCTACCGGGCACCGATAGCGTCGGCCGAGTGGGGACTGAAGTGTCGAGCCGGTCGACGACGCCGTGATCGGCGTGACCGGAATGATCGGCGTGATCGGCGACCTGGTCGACGATGTCGTCGTGCGGCTTGGCGGGCCGATCAATGTCGCTTCCGACACCGCGTCGGTGATCCAGCGCCGTCGGGGTGGCAGCGCCGCGAATGTCGCCGTGGCCGTGGTCGCTGCGGGTGGGTCGGCGCGCTTCATCGGTCAAGTCGGCAACGACGAGTCCGGCGCGGCGCTGGTCCGTTCGCTGGAGCATGTCGGTGTCGAGACCCGGGTCAACTTCGGCGGCCGGACGGGCACGGTCGTCGTGCTCCTGGCCGAGGACGGGGAGCGGACCATGCTGACCGACCGGGGTGCGTCCACCGACCTGACCGACCCGGACCCGTCGTGGCTCGACGGTCTTGACGCAGTGCACGTCCCGCTCTACTCACTGCTCATCGAGCCGATGGCCACCACCACGGCCACGCTCATCCGCTGGGCGCGCGACCGGGGGCTGCTCGTATCGGTCGACGCGTCTTCGGTCGGCGCCATCGAAAGCTTCGGGACCGAGAACGCGGCTGCGCTGATCCGCTCCCTCCGGGCCGATGTGCTGCTGTGCAACGCCGACGAGGCGGCCACGCTCGAGCGCGTGACCCCGTTGACCGAGCTCGGCGCCGCGGCCATCGTGGTGAAACACGGTGCCGGCGTTGCTACACTGTTACGTGCACATATGGATCAGGTGACGCTGCCAGCGACACCGATCGCCGACGTACGCGACACCACCGGCGCGGGGGACGCTTTCGCCGCGGGCTATCTGGTTGCGCTGCTCCGGGGCGACGATGCCGTACGCGCGCTTACGAGCGCGCATACGATGGCGGCTTACGCAATTCGAACCGCGTCGGCGAAGCGCTCAGGCTGAGCGTCGGGTGCGAGGGCCGGGACGCTTGGCTACCGACTTCTTGGCGACCGGGGCCGACTTCTTCGCGACCGCCTTCTTGGCCACCGGAGCGCGCTTCCTCGCAACCGGCAGGCGAGCGGCACGGACACTCGGCACAGCGGCGACACCACCGGCGTGCAGCAGCTCCTCATAGGCCTCGACCATGCACGCCTGCAGGTCGGCCGGATCGTCGACGGCCGACGGATCCAGGTGGATGCCCATGTCGAAGCTGCCGTTGTACGAAAGCGCGGTGATGTTGAACGCGGTTGCCGCCACCGGGCCCAACGCGATGCTCCACAAGAGCTTCGAGCCGGCGATGTACATGGGGAACGGCGCAGCCGGGAGGTTCGACGTGGCGAAGTCGAGGTTCGCCGCCTGGCTTCGGGCGAAGCGGGTCACCGCAGACGTGGGCAGCAGGTTCGCGATCCGTGCGATGTTGTTCAGCGTGCCGCCGCCTCGGAGCGCAGCCCGCTCGGCCGCGATGATGCTGCGGATCAGGTCGAAGCGGGCCGACCCCGGCATGGGCTCACCCGACACCCGGACGCGTACGGGCGTGAACGCGTTCGCGCCCGAGGTGGCGTCGGTACGCGTGCTTATGACAAAGGAGACGTTCAGCGCCTCGACCGGAACGTCGCGTTTGGCGTGATAGCGCAGCGCACCGTTCACGGCGCCGGTGACGAACACGTCGTTGATCGAACCGCCGAGCGCCTTGCCGGCAGATTTCACGTCGGCCAGCGGGAACCGGACAGCCTCGAGGTGCCGTCGCCGAGAACGCTTCGTCCACAGCGGCGAGCCGCTCGGCCCCTCGCTCGACGGGCTGAGCTGGCCGATGGTCGAGCGGGCCGCGTCGACGATGCCGGTGACGCTCTCGCGCGCCCGCGTCGGGTCGGCGCTCCACAGGACCATCTCCCCTGCCAGCCGTCGGGCGACGCCGGCCTGGCGGCGCAGCAGATGCCCGATCGACGACGAAGCGGCACCCATCACGCTGGAACCGAGGTCGCCTCCGAGCCCGGAGATGAGGGCCTTCGCCCCGCCCCCGGTTGCGCTCGGGTCCTCGGCACTCGCCGCGTCTAGGGCTTCGTCCGTCGCGGCAGCGGCACCGCCCATCGCCACCAGGTCGGCAGCGATCAGCGCCTCGATGTCGACCTCGGGCGGCAGCGCTGCGTCGGGCTTGCGATCCATGTAGAGCTCGGACAGCTTCACCAACCCCAGCCCGTCGCTCAGCGTGTGGTGGAGCCGCAGGAACAACGCGCCCCGACCCCCTTCGACGCCGTCGATGACGACGAAGGTCCACAGCGGGCGGGTCCGGTCGAAGGGGTCCTCGTGGAGGCGCGAGGCGAGGTCGTAGAGCTGCGAGAGCGAACCGGGGGCAGGAAGGGCGATGTGGCGGACGTGGAAGTCGAAGTCGAACTCGGGGTCGGGCACCCACGTGGGCGGCGAGAGGCGACCGAAGCTCGGGGCGACACGCTCACGCATGCGAGGCGTCTGGGCGACGGCCCACCGCAAGCGATGCCGGAACTCGGCGAAGTCGACGGGCTTCTCAAGGACCAAGATCGTGGCGCCGCTCGGGTTGAGCCACGGATCCTTCTCGACGTTCCACATCAGCGCCTCGGAGTCGGACATGTGCCGTTCGAACTTCATCGTCGGGCGCTTGCGGGGTTTCCGATCGGCCGTCGCGCCGACCGAACCAGTCGCCGCAGCCGCCACAGCGGACGACGACGACGACGACGAAGCCGACGACGACGAAGCCGACGACGACCGCGGAGAGCTCACGAGTCCGTCCCCGGACGGCGGTTCGCTTCCTTGGTGACGTCGCCCTTGTAGCCCGGCGGGAACGTCGCCTTCAGCTCCTGCTCGGTCGGCGTGTGGCGCTCACGGGCCTCGGCCGGGAGGAGGGCGACGAGGGCGGCCATGATCCGCTTCGTGTCGGCATCGACCGCGGCGTCGCTACCCGCCTTTGCCCGCCCACCGCCCAACGAGACCGGAGGGCCGACGTTCACGCTCACGAGCGGGCGGTCGGTGCCGATCTTCGGAAGGCGACTGCTGCGGGGCCACACCTTCTCCGTGCCCCACAGGCCGACCGGAATGACCGGTGCACCGGACATGGCGACGAGCTTCGCGGCGCCCCAACGCCCCTGCAGCTCCGGTTCGAAGAACGCCGGGCCGCGCGGGATCGTGCCCTGCGGCGCCATCGACACGAGCTCACCGGCCCGCAACGCGGCCGCCGCGGCCTCCAG
>JAYTFI010000651.1:0-2155 GCA_043734485.1 Acidimicrobiales bacterium
CGACCTACGACGCAGCGGATGTGCCCCCGTTTCGATTCAGATCCTCCAAGACGCCAACCACGCCAAACACGAATTCGCAGCGATACACACCGGCACGCCAGGCTTCACGGCGGATCCCGCGTTCGTCGGGGTCACCATCGCCAACAACCTCGTGTTCGCAAGCCCGAACGGGCACACCCCAATCACGACGGCATGCATGGACTCGATACGCAAGACCATCGGCTGAGCGACAACCAGCCGACCATCGCACGAACACACTTCGCAGAACACTCATCGAGCCGTCGACCTGGTCTTCCTGAATTCGGCCGCGGAGGCTCGACAAGATCCTCATCGCCCCAGTTCTCGACCGGGTTCGTCTCAACCTCGGCCGACCGCGGTTCTGGCGGCGGGCAACGACGGTGTCGTGCTCGTCACGCCGTCCGACCGTCACGTCCAGCCAGGACGCACCGTGCTGCGATGGCGCACAAGAATCGCCGCGATGGGCAAGCATGAACTCGAACGAGTGCGCACCATCGCCCTCGCACTTGCCACAAGTCAGCGAACAACTGAACCACGGCGTCCCGTGCCGATCCAGCGGCCTCCGAGCAGTCGATACACGGCGCAGCTGTCGAGCCCGTGCCGCAGGCCGAGACCGAAGAACGGCACGACGATCGACAGGGCCCCATCGTGCGTCAGCGCTGGGTTGGCATCGTCGGTGGCGCTATGGAACGCCTCGACCGGATGGCTATGGATCCGAGCGACGTACTGCTTATTGGACCCGAGACCAACGGCTAGGTCGAGCTTCCCCTTCTCGGTCACCTCCACGAAACACCGCGGTGCCCGCCCAGCCAGCTGATCCGGGACGACCAGCTTCGTCTCTCCCGTGGAGGACTGGGCGATCATGGCCGTTCCCTCACACCTGAGGGCCCCGCAATCCTAGAAGAACGAACGCGCCTGATCCAGCAGCCCGACTGAGATGACCAGACGGTTCATCGGCCGGCCTTGCGCAGGAGATGGTCGAGCAAGTCCGGCAGCCGGATCTGATCCCGGTAGGCATCCCAAGGATCAGTGTTGTGGCCGGGAAACGTGTGGTACTCGTACGTCCCACGCACGCACGCAAACGGGACCTTCAGGATGGGGTGCTCGCCGTGGCAGAGCTGGCCGGGCCAATCGTTGGGGGGCGCGATTGCTCCGTTGGAATCGATGATTGCAACGCGGAGCGGCTCGGCGTCGTAGTGCTCGCCGCCGAGGCGAAGGAGGACGTATCCCTTGGTGGCGTGCGGGATCTTGCAGTAGACGTCGGTACCGACAACATCGAGACCGCAATGACGGTCTCGATGCCGGTCACGGGCAACGATCGTCTCCATCTCAAGGAGCTCGCTCACAACGGTGGGTGCAGCGTCACCCGTCGACCTGCGGGGCCTTGTTGACGAGGTGCAGGACGTCATCGTCCACCACGTGATAGTCGTCGAGCCTGCCGGCATCGTTCATCGGAGTGGCCTCACTGTTGCGGACGAGCGCCAAGGCGAACTCCCCAGCGGTTAGTTGGCCGACGGCCACAAAGTGCATGACGGCCTCGCGAGTGACCTTGTCCACGCGCTCATTGCGCTTGAACTCAAACGTTTGGCTCGCGCCAGCAGCAGTTCGGACCGTCACAGTGACGTCCTTGTCGTGCTTCTTCTCGTCGCTGTGCGACTCCTCGTGGTCCTTCAAGTCCTGCTTCTCCATGGCATCAGCCCTTTCGTGATCGCCCTCTCTGGTAAGGCTCACCAGGGAGACGCCGTTCAGGACGTGAATGAAAGGGCTGCGCTGAGAATTCCTGGAACCGACCTCTGGGACGCCGCAAATGCCGGCGGTGGTGCCGAGCGTCAGCGGGTCCGGGAGCGATCGGTGGTAACGGCGCGAAGGAAGATGCCGGTCGCGTAGGGGAGGTCCATGACCACGATGGGGAGGTTCCTGCCGTTACGTCGTAGGTCCGACGCGTCCATGGTCCGATGTCAACCGGTGCGAAGACGACCTCGGGTCAGCGCCGTGACGGTGCGGCCGGCGCTGGCGACACAAGGCGCTCGTGAACAAGCCGATACTTGGTGATGGACCGCTCGGCAGCGAAGGCCTCAGAGTGGCGGACCCGCTTGTGTTCCACCAAGCCGACGTCACGGAGCTCGCGGAGTCCCTT
>JAYTFI010000652.1:0-6862 GCA_043734485.1 Acidimicrobiales bacterium
ACTGCGCGACGAGGGCGACGCGTACGCCGCCGCGTTGGCTGCGGCGGGGGTGCCGGTCCGCCACCTCCAGGCGCGCGGGCACATCCACACGTCGATCGCTGCCGTCGACGTGATCCTGTCGGGAGCGCGGGTACGGGCGGAGATCGCCGATGCGCTGCGGTCGTTCTTCCCGGCAGTCGTGCCGGCGTGAACTTCTGAGTGCTGGGAACGATCCACCAATCGTGTCGGCCTCGCCGGTGGAAGGCGGCCAGTGCATTCATGGGTCTCCAATCCGCCCCCAAGAGATCTAGGTGGACGTTGCGGTCACCGATCTTCGTGCCCACTTGAGCGATTGGCTCCTTCGGGACCGCGAGGGCGAGGAAGTGCTCGTGACCGAGCGACGGATTCCCGTCGCAAGACTGATCGGGCTCGAGACCACACAGACCCTGGAGCGGCTCACCGATCTCGGTCACATCACGAGACCCGCATCGACGACGCGCCCGACGGCGACCGGGAGGCCGAGGCCACGACCGAAACGTCCCATCGCGGAGATCATCAGCGAACAGCGCCGCTGACCGCGTGGCCATCGTCTATTTCGACTCCAGCGCGCTGGTGAAGCTCGTCGTGGGTGAGGACGGAAGCGACCTCGCGGCAGAGCTCTGGGATGGTTGCGATGCGGCATTGTCGAGCCGCCTGGCCTATCCCGAGGTCCGAGCCGCGCTTACGCGGCCGCAAACCGCAACCGCGTTCTCGACAGCCGATCCCTGGAGGCCGCATGTACCGATCTCGAGCAGTTCTGGGCCGCCACACGCGCCGTCGAATTGACCGCAGCGGTCGAGAGACGAGCCGGGGAACTCGCTCCGCGCCACTCCCTCCGAGGTGCTGATGCCGTGCATCTTGCGAGCGCCTTGACCGTTCCCGTGGCCGAACTCGTCATCGCCGTCTGGGATCGCCGCCTTCACGCTGGTGCGGTTGCCCAGGGCATCGTCGTCGCGCCCGCCGCTTTGTGAAGCTCACTGATCGCCAGACCGCGTTGCGTCCGTCAGGGAATGGTCACCGTTCGGGTGATGTGGCCGTTGCTCTCCCAGTACGTGCGCTTCGCCGTGAGCAACGCGTCCGTGGGTGCCGGCTGCTCGTTCCCTTTCGTGTCGAAGGCGCGTGATGTCACGGTGTGCTTTCCCGACGTCGGCGTGCCCCAGTCGTAGGCCCAGAACGACCAGGTGTATCCGCTCCGGCTGTTGCGGGCGCGCCCGTCGCTGAAGTTCGTGAGTGTCGCCGGCTTCCAGGGTCCGGCGTCGACACGCACCTCCACCCGACCGATCGGCGCGCCCCATGCGGCGCCTACGGCCTTGTACTGCGATCCAGATCGCGTCACCTTTACCGGTGCCGACTTCAACCGGCTGTGACCCACTGTGGCGAACGTCCATACGGCCTTTCCGTCACGCTTCTCCTCTCGGATCGTGACGTAGTCGCGCGCCATGAACCGGCCCGCATAGCGATGGTCGATGACCTCGATGTGACTGAGCCATTTGACGTTGGCCACGCCGTACCAGCCGGGTGCGATGAGGCGAACCGGAGCGCCGTGCTCAGCTGCGAGCGGTGCGCCGTTCATCTCGAAACAGAGCATGTTGTCCGGCGCCATGGCATCCTCGACGGACATGCTGCGGGCGAACTGCTCGGTGATCTCCACCTCCGTCCCGGGTCCCGCGCTCCAGCCGCCGCCCACCTTCACCTTGCCCGAGTCCGAACCCCAGAACACGACCTCCACGGCGTCGGACCTGATCCCTGCTCGCCGCAGCACCGTGGCCAGCGGTGTCCCGCCCCACGTCGCATTGCCGACGGCGCCGGTCAGGAAGGGCAACCCGGTGTTCCCCGAGCATTCCAAGGTGAACTCGACCTCTCGGCGGGTGCGCGACTGCAGATCCGCGAGCGACAGGGACTGCGGCTGGCTGACAAGGCCGTCGATCGGAAGACGCCACGTCGCCGCGTCGATGGCCGGCTGCGCGTAGTGCTTGACCGTGAAGAACTCGTTCAGCGGCGTCGTACGCGTGCTCACGTGCTCCCAGAGGAGAGGGTGGCCGACGACGTCGGGAACGGGGTTTTCCGCCGGCTGGTCATCCCACCGCAGCACGGTCTCGTCGGCGGCGGCGGAGAACGCCTGGGCCGGCCCCGCGACGCGCATGAGGGCCAGCCCGGCAAGTGCCGCACCTCCGCCTCTCAGAACGTTGCGTCGGGTGATCTCTGACTGCTGCATGACGTGTCTCCCTTGTGCGTCGCGGTGAGTCTGCGCATTCTGCGAATCGCCGATCACGGGACGATCACGGCGCGATCACGGCGCCCCGGTCTTCGGGTCTCGGCCATTCCAAAAACCAACCCGAAACGATGATCCGACTACGTTCTTGTGGGTGGACCTCCAGATCGGTGTACTGGGAGAGATTCGGGTCGAGGTCGATGGTGTCGATGTCACCCCACGGGCACCGAAAGAGCGCTCCCTGTTCGCTCTGCTCGCAATCAACCACGATCGTGTCGTTGCCGTCGATCGACTGATCGACGAACTGTGGACCGGTCTCGGTCCCGACCGCGGCCGGCGGGTGTTGCAAGTTCGCATCGGCGAGATCCGGCGGCTGCTCGCTCGCGTCGGTTGCGCCTCGCTACTCGAGTCCGTCACGCCGGGATATCGACTTCGGATGGCGTCGGATGCGCTGGATGCCGATCGGTTCGCCCTGCTCCTCGAGCATGGCCGTGCCCTTGCGGCTGCCCACGACACGCTCGGAGCGGCGACGTGTCTACGAGAGGCCCTCGGCCTGTGGCGAGGAGAGGCGTTGGCCGACGCGCGAGGCTCGGCATCATTGGAGGCGGAGGCATTGCGTCTGACCGACTCCCGGCTCGGGGCCATCGAAGACCGAATCGCGGCCGAACTCGCCGACGGGTGCCACCAACGACTGGTGCCCGAGCTCAACGCGTTGGTCCACGAACATCCCTGGCGTGAGCGGCTCTGGGAGCACCGCGTCGTGGCGTTGTACAGGAGCGGCCGCCAAACCGAGGCCCTGCGCGCATGCGCCGAGATTCGCGGACGTCTCACTGAGGAGTTGGGGGTCGAGCCCGGGCCTGTGTTGCGCGGCCTCGAGGCCGACGTGCTCGCCCAGCGCGACACGCTGGATTGCGTGGCGACCCTGGCGAGTCGGCGGGTGGTTCCCGATCCGCTTTCGCTCCTGGACGCCACGGACGGTCGCCGAGCGGATGCGCCAGCCAACGCGGAGCCGACGCCGCCCGTGCAGTACGTGCGTGGCGCCGATGGAGTCCACATCGCGTTTCAGGTGCTCGGGAGCGGGCCGCAGGACATCGTCGTTGTGCCGGGGTTCGTCTCGGAGCTCGACAACTGGTGGGAAGCGTGGTCGGGCCGGCTCCTCCGCCGGCTCGCGTCGTTCAGCCGGGTGATCGTATTCGACAAGCGCGGAATGGGACTGTCCGATCGGCCCCCGAACGTCGAGGTAGACCATTGGGTCGAGGACATTCGTACCGTTCTCGATGCCGTCGGCTCCGAGAGGCCCGCTGTACTCGGGGTGTCCGCCGGCGGCGCCGTGGCGATCTTGTTCGCGGCCACCCACCCGTTGCGCACCGGTCCACTGATCCTGTACGGGGCATCTCCGTGCGTGCTGACCGATGACACCGACCCTTACCCGTCGACGGTCACAGCCGAGAGGTTCGAGCATTTCGTCAAGAATCTCGAAGCCGGCTGGGGTACGGGCACAGCCATCACCTACTTCTGTCCGAGCGTGGCCGACGATCCCGAAATCCGAGCCCAATTCGGTCAGTACGAGCGCCGTTCGGCGAGCCCCGGCGCCGCTAGTGCGTACCTCCGTGCTCTTGCACTCATCGATGTGCGACCGGCGCTTTCGCATATCCGAGCGCCCACTCTCGTCCTCCATGCTCAACGCGACATTCCGACGCCGATCGAGGTCGCCCGTTGGACCACCGCACACATCGACGGTGCACGTCTCATCGAGCTCGATACGGCTGACCACCTCATTTGGTTCTCCGAGGCGATCGACACCATCACCGACGAGGTGCAGCAGTTCGTCCTTGGAGCGAGGCTCGTCGCGGCGTCGACCCGGGCGCTGACGACGGTGGCGGCCGTTCGCACACGAGCGGGCGCGATGACCGATTTCCCTGAGGTCCGAGCCGCCGTGGCGCGCTTTGGCGGGCGGAACGTAGGGCAGGCGGACACCGAGCTCCTCCTTGCGTTCGATGGTCCTGCGAGCGCAGTTCGGTGCGCCGCTGCCATCGTTTGCGCTCTCCGCCGAGCCGGCGTGCCTGCTTCTGCCGGTGTGCACTCCGGTGAGGGGATCGTCGTCAACGGCTCCGCGGTCGCCGGCGAGGTCGTTTCCACCGCCCAGTGGGCCGCGGCGCTCGCCGGCACCAGCGAGATCGTCGTCTCGTCGAACGTGCGGGATCTGGCGCGGGGATCGTCGCTGAAGTTCGACGAAGCAGACTTGCACGGGCTCCGGCGATTGCTCGACTGACGTTTCGGCGGGACCGGCATGACATCCTCTGCGGGTGCGACTGTGGCCGAAGACCTGGCATCCCGAGACGTGGGTCTGTTCGATGCGCGGCCACGCCGCTCCCGCCGCGCATGCCCGCTTGGTCGGCCCTGACGATGCGGCGCTCGGGGCTGAGCTGGCGGACGGCCGTCGCCTGGCCCGCTGCCTACGGTGCGACACGTGGATCGAACACACCCCACCGACCGGCTCGGACGTCGAGTACGAACAGGTCCCGCCGCTCTCTCTGCTGGACAAGCCGCGTCGAGGTGAGCCGCTGCACGAGGCGATCGTCATGCGGGTCATCGCGCTGAACAAGGCGACCCACGCTCTTGGCTTCTCGATCGTCGCCATTGCCGCTCTCCTGCTGGAGACCAACCTTGGCGCGGTCAAGTCGTTCGCCGAGCGCGTGCTGTCCGGCGTCACCGGACCGCTCTCGGACACCGGTCAGTACGCCAATCAGAGCTGGCTGAGCCGTGAGCTGCAGAAGCTGTTGCACCTGAACGCGGGCACGATCAAACTGGTCCTACTGATCGCTGCGCTCTACGCCGCAGTCGAGTGGACCGAAGCCGTCGGCCTGTGGCGGGAGCGACGCTGGGCCGAGTACCTCACCGTCATCGCCACCGCCGGGTTCCTCCCGCTCGAGATCCACGAGTTGCTGCACCGCGTCACGCTGCTGCGGGGCCTTGCGCTCGTCGTGAACATCGCGTTGGTCGTGTGGCTCATCCGCAACAAGCGCTTGTTCGGCCTCCGTGGCGGCCTGAAGGCGATGCACGAAGAGGTCGACTGGGGCACGATTCTGGCCTCGCCGACCCCGGCCCTCGGACGCCGCGCCATCGGCGTGACGCGGCTGCCGACCGTACACGGCGACGACGACATCGAGGCCGCCGCCGATTGACTGACTGACCGCGGCGAGCGCGGGCGAGATCACATGGTGGCGGGGTAGTACTCACCCTCGCTCAGCATGGCAACGTCGGAACGGAAGTCGGAGGTGAACGGCCAAGCGTCCTCCTCACCAACGAGTGGTCCCTGCACGAAACGGCCGAAGTCGCCCCCGACGCGTTCGTTGGAGATCGCGGACCAAGCCTGGCGCTTGTAGGTCCAATTGTCCGGTTGGAGGCGGTGGCATTCGTTGAAATGTGCGATGGCAGGATCTCGCTGACCGGCTCGCCAGAGATGATTCGCAAGCTCGAAATGCGCAGCACCTTCGGACATCGACATCGGTCGAGGTTCCGAGCGGGCGATGACCTGATCCGGGCTCATCGCGAACTCGCTGTCGGCACCTTTGGCCACCCAGTCCCGGATCGCGTCCGGGTACCGGTCGCGGTTCTGCCCCGAAGCCAACTGGTCCGCCAGCGCAACGCCCTCCGGGCGCTGCGGTGCGGTGTTCGCCCTGCCGACCTTCGGAATCGACGCCATCAGCGAAGTGGGAAGAGGTTCGCGGCTGCCAGGCCAACCCGGCTCAGCCGGCCGGACGATCATGCCGTCTTCGTCTATCCAGACCACGTTCGGGATGTTGACCACACCGAAGAGTGTGTCCAACTGATGGGTCGGATCGAGCAAGGAGGGATGCTCTGCATTGGCGGCTTCGATGTACGGACGCGATGCGTCGGGGCCACTCATCTCCAAGGAGACCGTGACGATCTCGAGACCCTTCGGATGAAGCTCATTGCGCAATGTCTGCCACCCGGGCAGATCGAAGGCGCAGCCTCAATACGGCGCCCACGAGACGATGGCCACCTTTTGTCCCCGTAGCGACGACAGGCGGAACGTATTGCCGTTGATGTCGTCGAGGACGAGCTCGGGTGCCTGCGCACTGACCAGCGCCCGATCGCCGAGCGACTCCGGTCCGAGCGCCCACAGCCCCGCGTCTGCATCGTGCACAAGTGCCATGCGGAGGCGGTCTGCCGTCGCCGCGACATCGAAACCAGCGGATTGGTCGAGTGGGACGCAGACCTCCGCCTTGCACGCACCCTCGGGTTTGATGTCCCAACCGGTACCTGCGGCGAACTGCTCTCGGGTGATGGCAAGAGAATCGAGGATCACGGAACGGACCGTAACCCATCACTTCCCCGGAGCGCCCTTCGGCAGCAAACTTCGACAGCAAACTTCGGCAGCGAACTTCGTCGTCGAAAGCCGGTGGGAGCGGCTCTGGACGCCAAAGTTCAAGTGGAATGCGAGACGCGAGACCTACAGCAGTGCGTGGTGGAGCTGACCGAGGACGGCCACGCACGCCATGATCAGTGCTGCGGAGACGAGGTTCAGTTCAGCGAGCACCAACACTCGACGGTCCGGACCATCGTCTGCGGCGGCGCCGAGCGATGCCAGCACGGGACGGCGAACGA
>JAYTFI010000653.1:0-2005 GCA_043734485.1 Acidimicrobiales bacterium
CGGCCTCGTGCGGTTGTTGCTCGACAACGATGCCCGCGCGCTCGAAGTCAGGCGCGACGTCCACGACCGGTTCAACGAGGCAGTCGATGCCGAGAACAAACGAATGGCATGGGGCTGGAGCTCGGTCAACAGCTGGTACAAGAACGCCAACGGCAGAGTCGCCCAGAACTGGCCCTACACGCTGCTCGAGTACTGGCAACGGACCAAGCAACCCGACCCCAGCGATTTCGAACTGACCCGCTGAGCTGGGCCCGCTGAAAACAGACGCCCACCACCATGGCCCCAGCCCTGCTGCACAGATCGAGTTAGGATTACGAAATCCGACAAGGACATCCGACCGGCGACGATCGCTCGCTCGCTCGGCAGGTTTCCTCTTCAGCGAAGGAGCCATGGGTTGAACCACGCGTGGGTGCTCTGTGTCGCGAGCCTCCTCGCAGCCGGGTGCAGTGCTGACCGGGCACGGACGGTTGAAACTGGCCCACGCCCCGCCGAAGGGACCGGCCCGTCGGTTCCAACGAACGCGGCAGAGACGGCGGTGGCGGCGTTCAGCCTGACACCCAATGAGATCAATCGGAGCTTCGTGACCGTCGACCGTCTGGCGATTTCGGATCCGGGCGAACTTCGCGCGGCGGGCTTGGCCCACATCGGTGCAACGGACAAAGGCGTTCGGTACGCAGCCGTGTACGCACTGGCGCTGACAGCAACGAGCGCTTCGCAGATGGCGCTACGCGACGTGATGGTAGCGGGCGCTCCGTGGGAGCGTCTGCTTGCGGCAACGGCCCTTGCCGGGCTGGGTAATCGCGACTCCGTTCCCGTCATCATCGGCTTCCTCGGCGACGACGCGTCGTTCCCGTACTGGGAGCCGCCGACGACGTATTGGCGCTTCGCCAGGCGGCAGTTGCTGAGCCTCACTGATCAGGACTTCGCCTTGGGCGCAGCGACGGTCGGTGTCTCCGCTGCTGCGACGATCCCGGCGTGGATGCAGTGGTGGGCGGCCAATGGCGCGACGTTCCAACCCCGTGCACGCGAGGTGCGGTTGCCATGAGAGCCCGGGTGCTGCGAGCGGGTGCCGCCACTTTACTGTTCGCGTTCGCGGCGTTGTCGATCCAGCCTGATGCGCTCGGTTCCCACGCCGCAGCTGCGGAGGGCAACACGGTCACCGTCGACGGGCGCGATGTAACCGTCCACGTCCGCGTCGACGTGGTCCTTGCCGACGAGGTGGTCCACAGCAACGCCAAACGGACCGCATTTTTGGGCTGGCAGGCCAAGATCGACGACTACTGGAACGAAGGCCTGCGTCAACTGCAGTACGACGGATGTCTCACCCTGCACGTCGATGTGCAGATGGCGGCGATCTCCGTGGACGATTTCAAGTACACGTTAGTGACGGAGGACTACTGGATGGCGACCACCCAGCCCGGCCACCACGTGATCCTCTTCGATCCGAACCCGTCACGCCCGGTCGTCTTCGACCCCTATCAGCCCGATGCCGGCCCTGGCATGGACTTCACCTCGCCGTTCCAGAATGACCTCGACGGCAACTGGTCCGACGAGCTGGAGACGGCTCGCGACTTCGCCCACGAGACCGGCCACCTGATGGGCATCGGCGACGACTATCGGGATGTAGCAGCCGACGGTGGCACGCGTTCGGAGTCACTCCCAGGGCGGGAGGGAACGCTGATGGATTCCGGTGACGCGATCGACCAAAACATCGCCGACCGCCTCGGCGACACCATCCGCAAAGCCGGCATCAAGCTGCCCACGTGCTGGACTGGGACGATGACGTCGTCGGCCAACGAGACGGTCACCGCCGACAACATCGGGTTGGTGTGCTCCGGGACGTGGACGACGGCGCTGTCGTTGACCATCGCAACGGACGGCAACATCACCGGAACCGCCGTCGCCACCGTCGACGGCCCACCGGCGTGTCGTGGCACCCCATACACAGCGCAGATGGAGGTGTTCCGTGCTCCGGTCACAGGCTCGGCCACCGACACCGAGCTCC
>JAYTFI010000654.1:0-1555 GCA_043734485.1 Acidimicrobiales bacterium
TACGTCGTCGCGAGATCGGCCGTCAGCCCAGGGTGCTCGGGGCTGAACACGCCCTGTGGGCTTTCCCAGCCTGGTACCACCCACGCGTGCACCATCCAGCCGTTGCTTGCGGCAGCTTTGACACCGCCTCGGCGACTGCATTCTTCTTGCGTTGTGCTCTCGCCGCCGACGACCACGCCGCTCTTCAGGCACAGGCCGATGTGTTGGTGCCAGTGATCGTTCGGCCCGATGAACGGGCTCGGTTCGGTGTCGCTGAACATGTAGTACGACAGACCGACGATACTGCTCGTCGGGTCGGTGCCGTCGTACAGCAGCATTTCCGGTTCGGCGACGTTGAAGTTGCCGTCCATCAGCGACCACTTGATGTAATGCGCGCCGATCAGTGGCACGTACCCGGTGACCTTGGTGTAACCGGCCGCCTCGGCGTCGGCCACCGTCGGATATTCGAGTGCCGTCTGGCGGGCCACGCTGAGTTGGGCGGCGAGACCCTTGCGCTCGGCGCGGGTGAGCGCGACCTCGGTGATCACGCCACCGTGGCTGTGGGAGCCTGGCTTGACCGTTGTCGGTGTCGCGCCGCCGGTCGTGACGGGTGCCGCGGCCGACGTCGGGGTGACCTCGCTGACGATCTCGGCGCCGAGCGCAACCGTCCTGGCGTCTGCTGTCGGTTCGACACCGGGGATCACGATGGTGGTCGAAGCCGTCGGCACGGTTTTCGGCGCGATTGCCAGCGCGGTTGTCGGCGCGGCCGTGTTGCTGGTGGCGCTGGCGGGGACCGACGACTTCGAGCCCTGGCTGTTGATCGCGGAGGCGAGACCGTTGACGATGAACGGTGTTGCGATGGCGAACACTGCGAGCGGGACGCCCACCTCGAGCGCACGCCGCCATCTCGGCTTCAGGGACGCTTGCGGTTCTGACCCCACGGCGCGAGCGTAGACCCCTTTGGCCCGGCCATGGCACCGGGATGGTTTCACTGCTCGAAAGACACCCAACCACTCTGTGGCGTGCAGGGGGCGCCGCCGGCAGCACCTGGGTACTGTTGCCGGCATGTCGGCGCTCGTAGCGGGTATTGATTCCTCCACCCGATCGACGAAGGTGGAGGTCCGCGACCTGGAGTCCGGTGAAGTCGTCGGTCGGGGCGTCGCTGCTCACCCCGCAACGACGCCGCCGAGGAGCGAACAGGATCCGGCCGCGTGGTGGGCCGCGTTCGAGTCGGCATGGCTGCAGGCGGGTTCGCCCGAGGTCGGTGCGATCAGCGTCGCCGGCCAACAGCACGGCATGGTCGCGCTCGATCGACTCGGCGATGTCATCCGCCCCGCGAAGTTGTGGAACGACACTGAAGCCGCTCCCGATGCGGGGTGGCTGTTGAAGCAGTTGCCCGGTGGCCAGGCCGGCTGGGCGTCGGCGTGCGGCAGTGTCCCCGTCGCAGCGTTCACCATCGCCAAGTTGTCGTGGTTGCATCGCAGCGAGCCCGACAACTGGGCGCGCCTTGCGAGGATCGTGCTGCCTCACGACTGGATGACGTCACGACTGACAGGGTCCTACACCACCGACCGCG
>JAYTFI010000655.1:0-5198 GCA_043734485.1 Acidimicrobiales bacterium
GGCGCGGACGCTTGAAGTGCACCACCTCCGCGTCGGTGATCGCGTGACCCTCGCCGAGTCGGGCGGCGGCTCGTCGGTCGGTCCGCTCACCATCGTTGGCCAGGTTCTCGTCAATGATGGGCTCACGGTGCAGCGGTTGGACGAGGGCGCGCTCGTCAGCAATGACACGTTCAACCTGATCGATGCTCCGTCCGTCGGCCAGAGCTTTCTGATCCGCGCCGTCCCCGGCGTCAGCACCGCCGAACTGCTTGCCCGCCTGCGGACCGGCTTCGGTACAGCGGTGAAACCAGCCCGGATGCCCGAGGACATTGCCAACCTCGACCGCGTGTCGAGCGCCCCCACGCTGTTGGCTGCACTCGTCGCGGTGCTCGCGGCGGCGGCCATGACCAACACGCTCCTCACGGTCATCGCCCGGCGCCGCCGCGACATCGGCGTGCTGCGGGCGCTCGGCTTCAGCCGCATCCAGGTGGTCGGCTCCACCGCGGCCATGGCGTCGGCGTTGATCGTTCCGGCCGTCCTCCTCGGTCTGCTGCTCGGCACGATCACGACCCGCTGGGGATGGTCCGCAGTTCAGTCGAGGCTCGGCGTCGAATCCGGTGCCGTACTGCCCGTCGCCGGGATCCTCAGCGCGGTGCTGGGCACCCTCGCGATCGCGCAGCTCGTCGCAGTCGTTCCCGGGCTCCTTGCCGCTCGCGCCCGCGCCGCCGAAGCGTTGGCGTCGGAATGACAACGAAGCGTGGCGCGGTCAACGGCGCTTTGGGGAACCCGCCCCGCACGACCCGGGCCATAGTCGCAGTTCGTGGTTCGGGTACGGCGAACTGCCCAAGCAACCGCGAAGCATCGAAACCGCGGGAAGCGGTGTCTATGGACGTCTCGACTCCGGTGCGTTCGATCTCACTCTGCGCAAGCCCCCACAGGTCGACGAAACGCGCCCGTCCGGCCAAGGATTCGGAGAGACGCGGCTCCGAAAGAAATCGGGTCGAACCGGCAAGAACGTACTGGCCGCGTTCGTTGGACAGGTCTACTGCCGCCCTGATGGCCAGCACCAACGCGTTGTGTGGCTGGCACCCCTGGCGCATGTGGTCACCCTGCTTGCGCCCGACGGGCAGTCCGGCGTCCAATGGGGTTACGACGAATCGAGGAGACCGAAATGACCGATGACCGACTGGCCGCGTCTGTGCGAGGCGCCTACCGTACGTTCGAGGCCGACCTTGCTCCGGTGCGCGCCCTACGAGGCGCCGACCTCGAGGTGCGGAGGGGCGAGTTCGTCGCCGTGATGGGCCCGTCGGGTTGCGGAAAGTCGACGCTGCTCAACCTCGTCGCCGGGCTCGACGTGGCCGACGAGGGCGAGGTGTCCGTGGCCGGACAGTCGCTCACCGGGATGAGTGAGGACGACCTGGCCCGCATGCGGCGGCGTCACATCGGCATCGTCTTCCAGTTCTTCAACCTGCTCGAGGGCATGACCGCGCTGGAGAACGTGGTGATGCCGGCCGTGATCGCCGGCACCAAGCGCAAGGCGGCGGAGACCCGCGCCCGGGACCTGCTCGACCTCCTGGGGTTGGGCGACAAGGCCAAGGCGGCTCCGGCCACGCTGTCGGGAGGTCAGCGGCAGCGTCTTGCCATTGCCCGGGCGCTGGCCAACGAGCCCACTGTCGTGCTGGCCGACGAGCCCACCGGCGCACTCGACTCCGACGGCGGCGAGGAGGTGCTCGAGCTGTTCCGCCGGTTCCACGCATCGGGTCAGACCATCCTGATGGTGACCCACGATCAGCCGGTGGCCGATGCCGCCGAACGCATCGTGCGCATGCGCGATGGTCGAGTGGTCGATGACGGGTCGGTGATGGCGACGAACGACGGCAGGGGGGCGAGCGGGACCGCGGTCGACGCGTGAACTCGACAGCGCTCGCACCGCCTGAAGGGACCGAACTCCGTCCCGCCTTCTGCCTGTTCGTTGCGCCGGTCGCGATTGCGCTCGCCGCGTTCGGTCTCGCACGGTTGGCGGCGAGCGGCCCAGGGGTCACGGCCGACGATTTCGTTCGCGCCGCGCTCGTCGCGGTGTGGGCGGTCGCCGGCATGGTCGTCGGCCTCCGCCAGCGAACGGACCGCCTCGCGCCCATCGCGCTGGCCATCGCCGGACTGGGGGCTGTCGCGCTCGTCACCGACGCGCTCGCCCGTCACAACCCGGGCTCGGGACCGGGCGCAGACACGTGGCGGAGCGTCTCGTGGACCGCGGTCGGGCTGCTGTTCGGCGCGTTCGTCCACCTGTTGCTGAGCCTCCCGCACGGCCGGCTCCTCGCGAAGTCGCGCCGTATGACCGTCTCCGTTGCGCTGCCGATTGGAGCCGGAGTCGGGCTGGTCCTCTCGCGTGGCAACGGCCGCTCGCCGCGATGGGCATTGAGCCTGCTGCTCGCCGTCGCCCTCGTCGGCGGCGTTTACATGGCGAACCTGCGTTACCGGGAGGCGGTGGACGCCGATCGGCGCCGAATGCAGTGGTTCGGATGGGCCTTGGCGGTCGGGGCCGAGGTCGTGGTCGTGGCCGTCGCGCTCGAGCTGATCGCGGACTGGCCGCCGCGTCCCTGGCTCCTCGCGACGGGCGTGAGCGCGCTGGCGCCCCTGTCCCTCATGGCCGGGACCGATCAACGGCTGCTGGCCCGGATCGACCGTCTGCTCGCCCATACCGTGGCGCTCACCGGGCTGACGGCGCTCGTGCTCGCCGCGTACGTGGTGGTCGTGCTCGGGCTCGGCCGCACGCCCAGCGGCACGGAACGCTCACTGCTGCTGGCCTCGATGCTGGCCGCCGCGGTGGCTGCGCTCCTGTACCTTCCGGCCAAGGCGCGGCTCACCGATCTCGCCAACCGGCTCGTGTACGGCGAGCGCACGGCGCCCGACGACACACTGCGCACGTTCGGCTCCCGGCTCACCCGCGCTATCCCCCTCGAAGAGCTGCTGCTGCAGCTCGCCGAGTCGCTCCGCAAGACGATGAACCTCGCATCGGCGGAGATCTGGACCGGCAGCGACGGTCGACTCGAGCTCGCCGCCGGCGTTCCCCACCGCGATCCTTCGTCGCTGAGCATCGCCGAGAAGGAACGTCTGGTCGTGGCCCGCGCCGGGGTGTCGGGCGGGACGTGGCTCGACGTCTGGCTCCCCGAGCTGGTGGCCGGACGCGACCCCGCGTTGATCCGGGTCGGCCCGATCGCGCATGCCGGCGCGCTGCTCGGCCTGATCGTCCTCCAGCGTCGGCCGGACGGAACCCCGCTCTCGGAGGAAGACGACCGCGTCGTCGTCGAGCTCGCCCGTCAGGTCGGGCTGGCCCTGCACAACGTGCAGCTCGACTCGGCATTGCAGGCGTCCATGGAGGAGGTGCAACGGGCCAACGACGAGCTGCGCGAGTCCCGGCTGCGCATCGTGAGCGCCGGCGACGCCGAGCGGCGGAGGCTCGAACGCGACCTGCACGACGGTGCGCAGCAGCATCTGGTGGCAATGGCCGTCAAGCTCCGACTGGCCGAAGACCTCGTCGATGAGGATCCGAACGGGGCGGCCTCGGTGATCGGCGAGCTCCGACGGGACCTGAAGGACGCCGTCAGCGAGCTGCGCGCCCTCGCCCACGGCATCTTCCCGCCATTGCTGTCATCGGGCGGGTTGACCGAGGCGCTGCCCGCCGCCGCCTCGAGGGCGGCGCTGCCGACGACCGTGGAGATGGACGGCGTCGGTCGCTACGCGCCCGAGGTCGAAGCCGCTGTGTACTTCTGCTGCCTCGAGGCGCTGCAGAATGCCGGGAAGCATGCCGGGGACGGCGCCGCGATCGTCGTGCGGCTCGCTGGCCACGCGGGCCGGCTGAGCTTCGAGGTGCAAGACGACGGCGCCGGATTCAAGGTCGACGGCTCGGCAGTCGTGGGCCACGGCTTCGTCAACATGAACGACCGGCTCGGTGCGATCGGCGGTCGCGTCACGGTGGAGTCGGTCGTGGGAACCGGCACGACGATCAGGGGTGAGATACCGGTTGCCTGCTGAGATCAGTCACCGACGGAAGTCCGGGTCGCCGCGCGACTCCCACAGGGATCGGATGCCGCGTCCGCCGAAATCGTCCTTCGGCAGGTACGCCACGGCGCCCGAGGTACGGGCATCGGGCGGCAGGTCGCTCAGCTCGTAGGTCGACAGTAGGACGACCATGACCTCGGGGTTGGCCGCAACGATCCGCCGAGTGGCCTCGATGCCGTTCATCTGGCCCATGTTGATGTCCATCAGCACCAGGTCCGGGGCGATCGCGGCAGCCATGTCCACCGCATCCTCGCCCGACTCGGCCTCGCCGACGACGTCGAAACCGGCGAGCCGGTCGACTACGGCCCGCGCCGCGTTCCGAAACGGCGCCTGGTCGTCCACGACCATCACCTGCACGAGCCGTTCCTCACCCACGGCTCCATCCTGGCGCACCGCAGCCGCAACGTGAGGTGTGCTGCCACGAAACGTCAAGGGGGTGGTCACCGGGGGCGGGGTATCAGGCAGTGTTCGCGGAAAGATGGACGAGCACGGCTTTGACCCGGCGGTTGACATCGGGCTCCTCGTTGAGGCCGAGCTTGGCGAAGATCGAGTTGGAGTGCTTCTCGACCGCCCTCTCCGACAGATACAGCGCTACGGCGATGGCGGAGTTCGACTTGCCGGTCGCCAGCTCCGCGAGCACCTCCCGTTCGCGAGAGGTCAGGTGCTTGAGTGGCGAAGACACGTGAGCCGATCGGGCTCGGACAAGCTCCTCGACGACCTTCGGGTCGACCACGGAGCCGCCGCCGGCCACGACGCGGATGGCCGTGACGAGCTCCTCGAGCTCGGATACGCGGTCCTTCAGGAGATATGCGCGCCTATCGGATCCGTCCTGGAAGAGTGCAAGGGCGTAGCTGGGTGTCGCGTACTGGGAGAGGACCACCACACCGATGCCCGGATGTGAGCTACGCAACCGGGTTGCTGCCTGTATGCCCTCGTTGGTGCCCGTAGGAGGCATACGGATGTCCGTCACGACGACATCCGGTAAGCATTCGTCCACTGTCTCCATCAGTGCGTCGAGATCACCGCATGTCCCGACGACCTCGATGTCGTCGGCGGCGCCGAGCATCCGGCTCAGACCCTCGCGGAGCAGGAAGTTGTCCTCCGCGAGCATCACCCGGATCGTCATCGGCGGTGATGTTAGGGCCGGCCGTGCAGTTGGG
>JAYTFI010000656.1:0-6368 GCA_043734485.1 Acidimicrobiales bacterium
CCGGGTCGTTTCGTTATGGTTGGCGTTCATGATTCTTGAGTCGTTGACGGTTCCGCTTGATCGTTTCGAGGAAGCGACGGGCTGGATGCTGAAACCGCAAGGTGCGTGTAGGGGCGAGGTGTGTGTGCCGCTCCCAGATGTGGTGCATGACGGTCAGGTCGACGTGGCGGTCGTTGCGGAGCATCTCGGGATGCCGCTCGTGAAGAGTTCCGCGGATCGCCTGTGGGCACTCGGACCAGCTTCGTTCGGCGGTCACGTCCTGCCGACGGCGAAAGCACCCGAGCTCGAGCTCCCTGACCTCGAAGGACGCCCGTTCCGGTTGTCGTCGCTGCTCGGCCAGAAGGTGCTGGTGGTGTCGTGGGCGCCGTATTGAGGCTGTGCTCGTGACCTGCCCGTGTGGCAGGAATTGCGTACCGAGCTACACCCCCGTGGTCTGGAGATCGTGACCGTTGGTATGGACACGGCCGGGCCCGAGGCGTGTCGGCCGTTCATCGAGGCCGCCCATCCGCGGCACCCCTCGCTCATCGACGTCGGCCACGTAATGGCGGAGCGGTTCGGGGTCGTGAACATCCCCAACGGGGTTTGGATCGACGAGGCCGGGATGATCGTGCGACCAGCGGAGCCTGCGTTCCCACCGGGCGGTGTGCGAGGCGGGCGAGCCGCGGTGGATGGCGGCATACCGGACCGGATGAAGGCGATCTTCGCGGAGGCAGACAAGATCCAGGTCGACCGGGAAGCGTACGGTCTGGCGTTGCGTGATTGGGTGGAGTTCGGCTCCGCCAGCCGGTTCGTGCTGTCGCCTGAGGAGGTTATCGCCCGTTCGGGACGACGGGACCATTCGGCGGCTGAGGGTGCCGCCCATTTCGAGCTCGGGCAACATCTGTGGCGCACTGGTCATGGTGACGCTGCGGTCGAGCATTTCCGGGCCGCGCATCGTCTGCAACCGGAGAACTTCTCGTACAAGCGTCAGGCGTGGTCGTTGGTGCCGGCGGGGGCTGGCGCGTTCGACCGGTTCTGGCAGGGACCCGTCGAGGGCCGGGAAGAGGAATGGCCCTATGAGAGCGACTGGTTGAGCGAGGTACGCGAGAAGGGGCCCGAGAACTACTACCCGCCGATGGAGCCATGACGGATACAGGTGTCGGTCTGGGGGTCGACAGGTCGTCGTATTCCGACGATCCGATGAGCGCGCAAGTGTCCGGATATGCCAGCTACCCGTCGCTCGTCGACCGAGGGGTGTTCATTACCGGTGGCGCTGCGGGGATCGGCAGCGCGCTCGTCGAGCAGTTCGCCCGCCAGGGCAGCAGGGTCGCGTTCGTCGACCGGAACGTCGATGATGCGCACGCCACGATCCGTCGCTGCGAGGCGTTCGACGTTGCGTACCCGCCGCAGTTCTTCGAGGTGGACCTCGTGGACATCGCCGCCCTCCAGCAGGCGTGCGCAGCGGCGATCGGGAGGGTCGGCCCGATCAGCGTCCTCGTCAACAACGCGGCCAACGACGATCGCCACGACTGGCGCGACGTAACGCCCGAGTACTTCGACGATCGCATCAACGTCAACCTGCGGCACTACTTCTTCGCCATCCAGGCGCTCGCTCCCCAGATGATCAACGCGGGTCGCGGCTCGATCGTCAACATCGGATCGAGCAGCTACCTAATGCAAGAGGACGTGTTCCCCGGCTACGCGATCGCCAAGTCCGCGGTGGAGGGCATCACGCGCACGATGGCGCGGACGCTCGGCCCCCATGGCGTGCGCGTCAACACCGTCCTGCCGGGCTGGGTCCCAACCGAACGACAGCTCACCAAGTGGTGGACGCCGGAGGGAGAGGCGCAGACGCTGAGGGATCAGGCGATCAAACGTCGGATCACCCCCGACGAGTTCGCCCAAATGGTGCTGTTCCTCGCCGCCGACGACGGTGCCGCCTGTACGGCGCAGCACTTCCTCGTGGACGGTGGCCGCTTCTGAGCAGTCGTTACGGGGCCCGGAACCTAGAGTCGGCGGCCGGTGAACGCGACCAGGCGGTGCATCGTGTTGGCGTTCGGTGGTGGCTGCTGTTCTGGGCCGAAGGCGTCGCCGTTGCGCATTTCTGCGGTGATGGCCTCGCGGGCGAACGTGTCGACTTCGGACACGAGCTGTTCGGGGGGCTGCCAGTCTTGTTTGGTTGCGCTGGCGAGGTCCCAGCCGTGAACGAGGCCGTCGAAGGCAACGAGACGGGCGAAGACCGCTCCGGGCATCGGGCCACCCGGGGTCTGGATCGTACGCTCGAGAGCGCCCGGGCTCGTGACGGCAGCGAGCAGCTCGTCCATCGCGTGGTTGAACTGGTCGGTCGCGCTTGTGTCGGCCGGTGGCGAGCTGTCTTGTGCTGGTACTTCTCCGCGGAACATCGGCGCGAAGCCTGACGCCAACCCGGTCATGTGGCCGAGTACCCCGGCAACGTCGAAGTCGGCACACGGGGTGACCGCTCCGAGCTGGTCCTTGCGGATGCGATCGGCGACGCCTTTCAGCATCGGGATGATCATCGACAATTGCTCACTGCCGTCCATGTTTGCTCCTTGCGTCGTGGGCATCGGGTTGGGGGACTGATCATCCGGCCATGCGGGCGAGCATGTGGTCCATGACGGCGCCGTGCTCGGCCTGCGGGCTGAACAGAATCAGTTCGGCATCGTCGACGACGCGCACGCTATGGCCGGGGGGCCAGTAGAACAGATCGTCGCCGACGCAGGGCTCGGTGGTGCCGTCGGTGTAGGTGACGACCAGTGCGCCTGACAGCATGAACCCCCAGTGCGGTGCGTGGCAGGCGTCGTCGTGGAGGCCTTGCAGAAGCGGCGCGATGTCGGTGCCGGCGCCAAGCGTGAAGTACTCCGCGCCGAGCATCGAGTAGTTGGACGCGTCGCCGAAGCCTTTGGCCTGGCGGGCGAGGGCACCCGGTACATCGATCTTGGCCGGGATGTCGTTCTTGGTGATGCGCATCGGTCCTCCAGTCCTGGGTTGATTCACGGATTGCGCTGAAGAATCATCGAGTGGTCTCAGCGCTGGGGAAGTGCACCTTCACTCAATACGCTCGAAGACGAGCCGCATAGTTCTAATTCTGAACCATGCCATGCTGTCGGGGATGAAGCCCTACGGCCAGTACTGCCCGATCTCGCGGTCCGCTGAGGTACTCGGTGACCGTTGGACGATTCACATCATCCGCGACCTGCTCACCGGCACGACCAGGTTCAACGAGCTGATCAGGGGCAACCCGGGACTGTCGAGGGCGTTGCTGGCCCAACGGCTCCGGAAGCTGCAAGCGGCCGGGGTGATCGAGCAGCACGACAACGGCACCTACGGTCTCACCGACCGAGGGCTTGATCTTCAACCCGTCGTGTTCGGCCTCGCCACGTGGGCAGCACGTTGGACCTTCGGCGAGCCCGCCATCGACGAACTGGACCCTGACCTGCTGTTGTGGTGGCTGCACCGGCAGTTGGACACGACGAAACTTCCGCGTCCGCGTTTCACCGTATACGTGCCGTTCACCGATCACCCCAAGCAGTACTGGATCGTTGCCGAAGAAGAAGCGTCGCTGTGCCTGGCCGACCCGGGATTCGACGTCGATGTCACCCTACGAACCGATCGGGCCGCGCTGTACCGGACCTATCTCGGCCACTCCTCGCTCGCTGACGCCCAACGCAACGGCCGGGTGGAGTTAGACGGTTCGAAAAAGGCAGTCCGGGCCTTCTTCGACGCGTTCCGCCAATCACCCGTCGCATCGATCGTCGCGACCGAGTCCCCCTGACCGAGCCCGACGATGTCGCCGACGAGCCCACCGAAGCCGAGCGTTGCCACGGCGAGCAACACGGCACGGACCGCGAAGCGGTAGCTCCGCGTCGCCCCGATCCTTCGCACCTGCGCCAGCAAACATGGACAGGCGGCCGCCGAACCCGGCGACGACCGTGCCGGTAGTGATTCCGGCCACGACAAGCACACGAGCCTCGTCGAGATCGGGTCACCGATTTCATGGCAGCTGCCAGAACGGTTCCGTGAGTCCGAGGCCGTCGAGGATCGATTGGTTCTGTTCACGGGTGTGGGGCCGCCAGTCCGGTGCGAGGCGATCACCCCACCAGGCATGCGCGAGATCGCAGAGCGTCGAGGCACTGAGCGTCGCCCCAGCGGTGCGACCGTCGAGCCAGCGGGTGACGTGCTCTTCCGACCGGAGGAGGTTCATCGTGCTTCAGGAGAAGACGATGTCGTCCCACCACTGCGAGGCCGGGACGAGGCAGTGGAACACGACGCCGGGATCGACGTCCGGCCGACGATTCGACACCTCCACGATGATCTCGTCGCCACAGTCGGCACACGAGGTCTGGATTCGGCCGTCCGTGTCGAGCGCGGCGCAGATACCAAACGCATCCCACGCGCAGTTGGCATGCCACGACCGTCCGGCCGCATGGACCCGGTACGGGGTCGGTTGAGCCGCGAACGGGTTCGCCATGCGAAGCGTTGTCGAGCCGGGGTGCAGGACGAGCGCATGCGCGTCATGCAGTCGTTGCCAACCCGCGGCAGCTTCATCCATGGCCAGGCCGGCTGCGCTCGCCGCTTCTTCGAGCGATGGTGCCCGGCCGAGCTCGACGAAGAGCCCATAGGTTCGGTTGCGGAGCGCTACGTCAAAGTCATCCATTCGCGGACGGTACACGCGTGACGGGCACGATGCCGGGCCGTTCTCAGCGTGAGAACAGGCAACGAGTTCCTCCTGTCCGGCGGCCGACACGGTGCACCACTCCGCCCAGCCACCACGACGCGCGGCGACCCCACTCGGGGTCCGGCGAACTGCAGTGCCGCTCGGCAAGAACATCGGCCACCGGCAATGAACGTCTACGGCGCGTCAGCCGGCGAGCAGCGAGGCGACGATCCCGTCGAGGAGGTCGCGCTCGGACACGAGGCAGGTGTCGAGGTCGAAATGCCGCATCACAGTGGCCAGGATGAGCGCGCCGCCGACGATCGTGTCGACCCGATCGGGCGAAAGCCCGGGGTTGAACGCACGGTCGGCCCGCGTCTCCGTGGCCAGCGTGCGGAAGACATCCTCGACCGCGGCCCGGGTCAGCACGAAGTGATGGATTCGATCGCGGTCGTAGGTCGCAAGGCCGATCTCGATTGCGGCGACCGTGGTGATCGAACCGCCAACCCCGATGAGACGGGCCGCTTCGTCGGATGAGGGAACTTCGCGCTGCACATCGTCGAGGTGTGCGTGGGTGACGGTGACACCGCTCGACAGTTCCTCGGCCGTCGGCCGATTGGAGTGCAGGTACAACTCGGTGACTCGGACGCAGCCGATGTCGGCCGACCACACGCCCAGCGGCTCCTCCGCTGCGCGACCGACCACGAACTCGGTCGATCCGCCGCCGACATCGACAACCATGTCGAGTGCACCGTCCGGGCCGGGCGTCAGGCCGGCGGTCGCCCCCGCGAAGCCGAGGCGGCCTTCCTCAGCGCCCGACAGCAGATCGACGGGGAAGCCGAGGACGGCAGCCGCGACCTCGAACAACTCGTCCCGATTGCCCGCATCGCGTGCCGCCGACGTCGTGACGGCGCGCATCCGGGAAACGCCATGCTCGTCCAGCAGCAGACGATACGCGCGCAGACAATCGGTGGTCCGGGCAATCCCGTCGGCGGTCAGCAGCCGGGACTTGTCGACGCCGGCACCGAGCCGGGTCACGGTCGATGCGCGCGCCAAATCTCTCCCGGCGTCATCGACGATCAGCAGTCGCGTCGAGTTCGTCCCGAGGTCGAGTGCGGCGACGCTCATGACACGCTCGCGTGCGACTCGACTCCACCGACCGGGATGTCGCGCTCGTCGAGCGCGAGCTGCGCGAACACCCAACGCCCGACCGGATCATCCCCGCCGGCCAGGAAGTAGGCGTAGTGGGCGTGCAGACACTTGGTGCCGAGACGGGTGCCACCGACACCGCCGGTCGCTCTCGGCCCGGTCCACCCGGCGGGCATCTCCGCATCTCGGTCGGCGGCATAGGCGCTGTGCGCCCGGGCCAGATCAGCGGCATCCACTACGAGCTCGACCGCCCGCACCCCACCCATCGACTCGATGCGGCCGATCGCCTGCGACGCTCGCGAAGAGGGGAGCAGCCAGTACCGAGTGGGCATCGGCGTGCCATCGCGCTCGAGCGGTGCATTACGGGTGACGACGGGGGTCCCGTCGGCGCTGCGGACGACCACCGTGAAGGCCGTCTTCGGCGCGCGGCCGAGCAGCTCGGCAACGGCCATGCAGTCGGACACCGACGCGTCTGGGAACGCAGGCGCCGCTTCGTTCACGACTTCTTGCGCCGGCGCAGCAACCAGACGAGCAGGAACAGGATGGCGACCACCGGAGCGGCGCGCTT
>JAYTFI010000657.1:0-1675 GCA_043734485.1 Acidimicrobiales bacterium
TACGCACGCGTGTCGGCGAGACGCTGCACGAGCAGGAACGGCCGATCGCGGCCGGGAGCAACCGGGTCGAATGGCAGGTCACCGTCGAACGGCCACGCCTCTGGTGGCCGCACTCACTGGGCGCGCAGACGCTGACCGATGTCCATCTCGAAGTGATCGAGTCGACCGACGGGTCGATCTCGGACGAAAGGCGACGGACGACCGGCCTGCGTCAGGTCCGTATGCGCAACTGGATCTTCGAAATCAACGGCGAGCGCATGCATCTGAAGGGGGCGAACCTCGGACCGACGCGCATGGCCATCGGAAGCGCGACGGCAGACGAGCTCCGACGCGACATGTCCCTGGCCCGCGAGGCCGGCCTCGACTTCGTTCGGCTTCACGCGCACATCAGCCATCCTGCGATCTACACGGCGGCCGACGAGCTCGGCGTTCTGCTCTGGCAGGACCTCCCACTGCAATGGGGCTACGCCCGATCCGTCCGCAAACAGGCCATCCGCCAGGCCCGCGAGGCCGTTGACGCGCTGGGCCATCACCCGTCGATCTTCCACTGGTGCGGTCACAACGAGCCGCTCGCGCTCGACATCAATCCGGAACTTGCCAGCGGTTCGCCCAAGCGTGCGGCCGAGATGATCGGCCGCTACCTCGCGTTGCAGGAGCTGCCGACATGGAACAAGTCGGTGCTCGACTTCAGCATCCACCGCGCGCTCACGAAGGCCGACCCGTCGCGGCCGGTCACCGCACACTCGGGCGTACTTCCCGGTCCGACGTCGGGTGGAACCGACAGCCACCTCTACTTCGGCTGGTACCACGGCAACGAGCGCGACCTCCCGAAGCTGCTCGGCCGATTTCCGCGCATGGCGCGCTTCGTAAGCGAGTTCGGCGCGCAGGCCGTCCCCGTCGATGCTGCGTTCTGCGAGCCGACGCGATGGCCCGACCTCGACTGGGACCGCCTCGGCCATGACCACGCGCTCCAGAAGGTGTTCTTCGACCGCACTGTCGCTCCGGGCGCATACGCCACGTTCGACGAGTGGCGGGCTGCGACCCAGGAGCACCAGGCGGTCGTGTTGCGCCGCCACATCGAAGAGCTACGCCGGATCAAGTATCGGCCGAACGGCGGTTTCGCACTCTTCAGCCTTGCGGACGCGCTGGATCACCCGGCAGTGACGTGGTCGATCCTCGGACACGATCGCCAGCCGAAGCAGTCGTACGAGGCGGTGCAGGAGGCGTGCCGCCCGGTGATCGTGACGATCGACCGTCCTCCCGCGATCGTTTCGGCCGGGGACACCCTGGCGCTCGACGTGCATGTCGTGTCCGACGTGCGCCACGTGCTGCGTAACGTGCTCGTCACCGCGACAGCCCGTTGGCCGGGCGGCGCCCACGCGTGGCGATGGCAGGGGGATGTTGTGGCCGACGACTGCACCCGGGTCGGCGCGCTCGACATTGTCGTGCCGACGATCACGCCAGCGGCCGACGGTGAACTCGCCATCGACCTCACACTCGAGCATCCCGAGGCGACTGCGACGAACCGGTACACGTCACGGCTCGTCTGACGGACTCGCCACGGCGCGCGCCACGGCGGAGCCGGTGTGGAGTTCCTCGATCACCGGCCGCCAGTCGATGGACTCGGTGGATGCTCCCGAGGCCTTGAAAGCCAACCGCCGTTCGGACAGCTCGG
>JAYTFI010000658.1:0-3060 GCA_043734485.1 Acidimicrobiales bacterium
CGAAGCCGATGCGTTCTAGGCCGTGCGGGGGTGTTTCGGGTTCCGGCGGGTGCGAAGTCGATGAGCGTCGATGCCCGTTCCTCGATGACGATCCCGTGCCGTCGGGAATCGTGTTGCCTCAAGCATCGTCACGCCGGCGGATCGGCGCAGATGTCGTCGTCGATGTCCGCGGACCCGCCGTCTGGGTCGGTGCTGTTGAGGAGTTTTGGGCCCGAACCGCAGCCGTACTGCAAGAATGCACCGCGCTTCTCGGTGAGCACGTCGACAATCCCAAGCTTGTCGACGACGCCAGCCCGAGCGGCCCGGGCTTGGTGGTCGCCGTGCTTGCCAGCAGAGGCGTTCCCACGATTGCCAGGGTGACCGGCCGTGATCGCAACCTGTATATGGCGGAGGCCAGGATCCGGGCTTTTCGGGATACTGGTTGCGGTGGGCATCCACTGTGTGACGGGGGACCATCCAGCGGGCTCGCCTGACTCGGGCCGTGTGGTTCGGTTGCGGGTCCACGATGATCGCTGCGGTTGCCGCTGGACGACGGACTGGCCGTCACAGTTGCGGGGTCGCCCTGAGCCCCGGGTTGCGGGTCGAGCGTGTGCTTCGCAAGGAAGCTGCCGGCGCGACCGCTCGAACGCCGACAGAGCGGTGGCATCCTCGCCTCGATCGTCACACATGTGGTCTGGTCGACGCGCATGCTTCTCGCCCTGCCCGGCTGAGCCTTGCGGTGTTCATCGCTCACTTCGAGCGGCGCCAGCAGCGCGCCACGCGAGCCAAATCAGCGGAATCTGCAGGGGCAAACGAAGCCACGCCACCAACGCAGAGTCAAACGGCGGCGGTACCCCTGCTATTCCACCATCGAGCGCCGATTGCACACTGGCCGGGAAGACACCGATGAACGTTGCCATGGCAAGCAAGCCGCCAAGTCGCTGCGAACGGCGACGCAGGAGGAGCGCAGCGACTCCGAGCTCGGTTGCACCGCTCACATACGTGGTTAGCCGCGGCGACCCAGGCACCCAGCGCGGCACGATCTGATCGAACGCCCCAGGCAGTGCGAAATGCGCAACCCCAGCGGCACCAAAAATTGTGGCAACCGCGAACCGCGGGCCGTGAACAGGTGTCCTCTTCATGCTCCCTCGAACCTACCGTGCTGCGATTTGATCATCCAACGTCGGACGGGTCCTATGACTGTTTGGTTTGGTGGAATGGAGGGCAGGGGTCGGTCGTGAACACTGATGGCACTCGAATCACCGTTGGGCGTGGCCTTCTGCGGGGAGCAGCGGCGGGAGCTGCGGGTACGACGTTCTTGAACGTCGTCGCCTACATGGACATGGTGGTTCGTGCTCGGCCGGCGAGTAGTGCTCCCGAGGAGGCGGCAGAGCGGTTGGCTGCGGCCCTGAACATCACCATCCCGGGTGATGAGGCGCAGCGAAAGAACCGCGTGGCCGGGCTCGGCCCGTTGACGGGGCTTGCCGCAGGGATCGGCGTCGGCATGATCGCGGGGATCGCACGAGCCGCCGGATGGCGATCGGGTCTCGTGGCAACCGGGCTGGCAACAGCGGTCGGAGCCATGATCGCGGGCGATGCACCTATCGCCATGCTGGGGGTGAGCGACCCACGAACATGGACGATTGCTGACTGGGCAAGCGACGTCGTGCCCCACCTCGCCTACGGAATGGTCACCGCCGCGATCGTCAGCTAGCGAGCGACCGGCGCATGGACGAGATCGAGAACCAAGGAAACGCAGATGCTCACCAGCAGACGGTCGAGGCCATCGGCAAGGCATCGGAGTCGCTCGAGGAGCGCCCCTCGTTCGCGCGGCCACGTGAGGCCGATGGTCAACCCGCCGTTGGACCCTCGTTGGTGGAGACATCATCCGCGGCTTTTGGATCCAATTGCGCAGCGATGTCGGAAGGCGTGGCGATGCTGCCCTCGACCTTGTACGTCGCCTCGGTTCCGTCATCGCCGCTCGCCGCGCGCACGAGCTCATCTGCCGCAGCTTTCACCTGGCCGCTCGGATCTGACCTGCCGGCCAACGCCGATTCTGACAGCGCTTCCGATTCCCGCTTGCGGTCGCCGGTCATGAAGTGCAGCCATTGTTTCCATGACGCCTTCGACTTCGTTGTCGTCTTGGTCATCGGGTTGCTCCTGTCTTCGGTTGCTGCGGGCGGTAGTGGTTCGAGGGCCTGTCGTCAGGCCGTCGCAAGAAAGGAAAGAAGTGCGGCGTTGAACTCCACGGCGTGGCTAACGTTGCAGCCGTGCGGGGCACCAGCAAGCACGACCAGCTCGCTGTCGGCAATCGCGGCGTGGGTCCGTGCTCCGGACCCGTCGAACGGAACGACGGCATCGCCGTCGCCGTGAAGGACAAGCGTCGGCACAGTGATGGTGGGCAGGTCGCCGCGGAAATCTTCGGTACCGAACGATGCCATGCAGGCGAGAGCAGCCTTCTGATCCGATTGCATGCAGAGTCCGATCGCTTCTTGACGCTGGGCCTCGGTCACTCGCAATACGCCGTTGACGGAGAAGAACTGCGTGGCGAACTGATCGAAGAACGTGTTGCGATCAGCCGTCAGGTCTGCAGTCATCTTTTCGGCATGTTCCTTGGTCAATGGACCCTCAGGGTTGTCTTCGGTTTGCATCATGTACGGCGTAACCGCCGATGCGAACACGACGCTGCGGATTCGTTCCTGGCCATACTTGGCAACGTATCGGGCGACTTCGCCGCCGCCCATCGAGAACCCGACGAGGGTGACATCGGACAGATCGAGCTCCGTCAGGAGACCATCGAGGTCCTCGGTGAGCGTGTCGTAGTTGTATCCGCCGCCTGGTTTGTCGCTCCCTCCGAAGCCCCGACGGTCGTACGCCACGACGCGGTAGCCAGCTTCCGCCAAGGCGGGAAACTGCGAGTTCCAGCTCTCGTTCGACAGCGGCCAGCCGTGGATCAAAACGATGGGCCGCCCGGATCCGCCGGAGTCGTGAACATAGACGCCGACCTTGCTCAGGAAACGGGTATTGACTTCAATCTCGGACATGCAGATGACCTCTCGAATCGGCTCGAATCGCGCAGCC
>JAYTFI010000659.1:0-2426 GCA_043734485.1 Acidimicrobiales bacterium
GGAGCTCTCAGGCACCCGAGGCAGGTAGCCCGAGGTTGGGCGCGAACTCGCAGGCTGTTGTAGCCCAATGGTCCCGGTCCTGATTACTCGCCTTGGTCGGCCGGCACCGAAACAACACGGTTCACGGTCCCCATGCACCAGCGCGGATAGCCACTGTTCGCATCACGTCCTTGACGATTTCACATCTTGGACATGCGGGTGCGTGGTGACCTTCGTGCCCACCCTGTGCCCAACACCAGACGATTCCGTGGTTCAAATCAGTCCGGTGGACACCGCAACAACCGTCGTCCGTCAAGGTTGTTGCCCATCCCTCAACGGTCATTCCTGCCGCGATATCGGCCCGGCCATTCTTCCGCAGATCGGCGGCCAGCGCGTCGAGCTTGGAGCCAACGAACCCATGGTCGTCGTCATAGAAGATTGGCCCCCATCCTGGTGGCGTATCGAGATGCCGGAACGACACACCCTTGAGGTCTTTGGGCGAAATCACGCCGGCCACGAGGGAGACTCTAGCGTCATGGGTATTGCCTGCCCATGAGGTGCGACCGAGCAGACCCTTCTCGACAAAGATGAACTCCTCCGCCGGCGAGTGCTCCATGACGAATGCAGTCACGTCTAGCGGCAAATAGACGTGCTCGCCGGTTGAGAGCCTGAATCGACGGATGTTCGAGGCTTCGCGTCGAACCGGCGTGTCCTCCTCGACAATGTAGCCGCGCTTCATGCCCATAACGTTCGTGCCCTTCTGTGAGCCTCGCTGGTTGCCTGTAGGCGCTGATGGTAGGCCTCCTCGAACTCCGCCGGCGGGACGTCACCGCAGGCACTGTGGAGCCGACGATCGTTCCAGAAATGGACCCACTCCGCCGTCGCGAGCTCGACCTGCTCGACCGTTCGCCAGGGCCCATGGCGGTTGATCAGCTCGGCCTTGTACAGGCCGTTGACGGTCTCGGCCAGGGCGTTGTCGTACGAGTCCCCGCGGGACCCGACCGAGGACACGGCCTCGGCCTCGGCGAGCCGCTCGGTGTACTTGATCGCGAGGTACTGGACACCGCGGTCGGAGTGGTGGACGAGTTCCGGCAGGTTCGACCCTCGGGCCCAGAGCGCCATCTCGAGGGCATCGAGAGCGAGATCGGTCCGCAGCGATAGCGACACCCGCCAGCCGACGATGGCCCGGCTGAAGACGTCGATGACGAAGGCCGTATACACGAACCCGGTGCGGGTCCAGACATAGGTCAGGTCGGCCACCCACAGCCGGTTCGGGGCGGCCGCCGAGAAGACCCGCTCGACGAGATCGGCCGGGCGAGCGCTGACCGCCGCCGGGTGGGTCGTGCGGATCCGCTTCGTCCGGGTCGCCCCGGCCAGGCCGAGTGTGCGCATCAGCCGGGCCACGTGGTCGCGACCGACGGTGACCCCTTCGCGGCGGAGGACCCGCCACGCCTTGCGCACCCCGTACACGGAGAAGTGCTCGGCGTGGATCCTGGTGATCTCGGCGCTGAGCTCGGCGTCGTGGACGGCCCGGGCCGACGGCGGCCGGGTCTTGGCGGCGTAATAACTCGACGGGGCGACCTGCAGGGTTCGGCAGATCGGCTCGACTCCGAACGAGCGGTGCTCGTCGATATAGGTGATCACCTCGGCGAGCGGCGGTCGAGCTCCGCCCCGAAGAAAACCGCCGCGCTCTTGAGGATCTCGTTGGCCCGGCGCAACTCGCGGATCTCCCGCTCCAGGGCCTTGATCCGCTCGCGCTCATCGCTGCTCAGGCCGCCGCGATCGCCGCGGTCGACCTCGGCCTGGTGGACCCAGTTGCGGACCGACTCGGGGCCGATGCCGAGCTGGCGGGCGACGTGGGTCACCGCGCCGTGGCGATCGCCCCGTTCGGCGGCCGTCTCGGCCACGAGGCGGATCGCTCGCTCCCGCAGTTCGGGTGGATACCGCCGCTGGCGCTGGTTGCTGATGTCTGCCATGACTCCATGTTCCTCCAAACGAAGGAGTCTCCACCGGAGTCAGGGCGGTTCAACCTTGAGAATTCGCCCGCCCCGATGGCATACGTTCGAAAACAGATTCCGCTGTGGGGCTTCGGTGCCGACATTCTCTACATCGTCATCTTCGCGGGCGCCGCCATCGGCATCGTTAGCGAAATGGTCGCGGGCCGGCGTTCGATGTCCGACAGCATCGGCATTCTGGTCGTGCTACTCCTTCTCGTTGCCGGCGGCTGTCTGTTGCTCACGTGGTTCGGTTACATGTACCGTCGAGCGTTCCGACTGCAAAAGGAAAGGCGCCGGCAGGACCATTGACACGAAACGAGGCCGAAACGCGGACCCAGCTGATCGATCCGGCCCTGCATGGCCGCGGCTGGACGGAGGATCTGATCCGTCGCGAGGAGACGCTCGGCACGGTTGAGATCGTCGACAGCAAGCCACGCCGTCAGACCCATG
>JAYTFI010000660.1:0-2101 GCA_043734485.1 Acidimicrobiales bacterium
TCGCAAGGAATCTCGATGCTCACCAACCTCGACGACTATCCCATTCACCAGTTCGCCGAGCCGATGCGCAACGTCGCCACGAGCGACCGCAACTTCTACGACCGCTACTACTTCATGGGGTTCGAGAAAGGTGGCGAGGCGATGTTCATCTTCGGGCTCGGCGTCTATCCGAACCTCGGTGTGATCGACGCGTTCCTCGCGGTGATGCACAAGGGCACGTACAGGGTGGTGCGCGCATCGCAGGAACTCGAACTGTCCGATCGGCTCAAGCCGGCAGTCGGGCCGCTCGGCGTCGAGGTCGTCGAAGCGCTGAAGAAGCTGCGCGTGCGGTGCGAGCCCAACGATTGGGGCATCACGTTCGATGCCACGTTCACCGGTGCCCACGAGCCGTTCGAGGAGCCCCGCCACTACGTCCGCGAGAACGGCCGGATCATCTTCGACACGACCCGGCTGGCCCAGCTCGGCGGTTGGGACGGAACGCTCACGATTCCCGACGGCGCTGGCGCGAGTAAGACCTTCGCGATCGACGGCGACAACTGGTGGGGCACCCGCGACCGGTCGTGGGGAGTGCGCCCGATCGGCGAGAGCGAGCCGCAGGGCATCCGCGCCAAGGTGCACCTCACCTGGTTCTGGGTATACACGCCGATCCGCTTCGAGGACCACTCGATGCTCGTGATGATGCAGGAGCACCAAGACGGCAGCCGGGTCCTTGCGGAGGCGGTGCGGATGTGGCCGGCCGAGACCGCCAAGCCGAACGAGTTCTTCAGCAGGCCGCGTCATCAGATGCGCTTCGAGCCGGGCACCCGCTTCAGCACCGGCGCCCGCATCCTGATGGATACCATCAACGACGACGGCTCGGCCGGCGAAACGATCGACATCGACGTCGAACCACTCGTGCCGATCCACATCGGCATCGGCACCGGCTATGGCTACGACACCGACTGGCGCCATGGAATGTGGCAAGGCGTCGATCCTGTCGTACAGAACTTCGAACTCGACACGAACACGCCCGAGGGCAAGGCCCGCCTGTTCGGAATCGTCGACAACGGCGCCAGGTTTACCTACACCGACGAGAGGGGCACACATGTCGGCTACGGGCTGTACGAGAACCTGATCATCGGGCCGCACGATCAGTACGGCTTCGTCGACATGCTCGATGGCTATGCGGAGAGTGGCGGGCAATGAGTCGCACCTACAACCTCGCCGATCTGTTCGAGGAAGTGGCCGATGCCGCGCCGGACCGCACCGCGCTGGTCGCCGGCGATCAGCGCCGGACCTATGCCGAGCTCGACGAGCGAGCGAGCCGACTCGCCAATCACCTTACGTCGGTCGGTGTCGGGGCGGGTGATCACGTCGCGATCCACGCGATGAACTGCGCCGAATGGGTCGAGGCGTTCTTCGCCTGCTTCAAGATCAGCGCAGTGCCGATCAACGTCAACTACCGCTACATGGACGACGAGCTGCGCTACCTGTACGACAACGCCGACTGTGTTGGCGTGATCGTGGAGCCGCAGTTCCGCGATCGCCTGGAGGCCGTACTCGGAGACCTCCCCAACGTTCGCCACGTGCTCGAGATCGGTCCCGCCTACGACGCCGCGTTGGCAGCCGCATCGCCGCGGCGGCCGATGAGCGCCCGGTCGGGTGACGACCTGTACGTCCTCTACACCGGCGGTACCACCGGCATGCCCAAGGGTGTGATGTGGCGCCACGAAGACGCGTTCTTCGCGACGATGAACGCCGCCCGCGGCAGCCGTCCACTCGCGCGGCCGGAAGATCTCGGCGACGAGATTCGCGCAGCCGTGGCAACCGGTGCCGGGCCGATGACGATGATGGCGATCGGGCCGATGATGCACGGCGGCGCGCAATGGATGCTCGGCAACGCGATGTTCATCGGAGCAACGATCGTGCTCTACGCCGAGCGCAGCTTCGACGCCGACAAGGTGCTGGGTCTCATCGGCCGCGAGCGGGTCAACAGCATCAACACGATCGGCGACGCAATGGCCCGCCCGCTGGCAGAGGCGATCACCGCGGCGCCAGCGGGAACCTACGACCTTTCCACCCTGTTCGCATTCGGCAACGGTGGAGCCCCCCTGTCGGCTGC
>JAYTFI010000661.1:0-7991 GCA_043734485.1 Acidimicrobiales bacterium
TCGATGATCAGGTCGGCGAGGCGCTCCATCTGCAGCCAGACTGCTGGCGCATCGACGTCCGGCACGCGACGACCGACTCGATCGGCGTCGACAATTGCCGAGTCGGCGGGAACTACCCCGACCAGCGGCACTCCCATCTCGTCGCACTGCGCCTCGAAGAACGCCGCGTCACCTGGCTGTGCCTTGTTGCCGATGGCCACGCACCGGGCGATGCCGAGCTCATCGGCCAACGCAATGGTGCGGGCCGCGGTGACAACGGACTTGCGGCTCGGGTCCATCACGATCACGAGGATGTCGGCGTGCGCGAGCGTTCCGCCCGAACGGCTGAGGTGCTCGATGCCCGCCTCCATGTCGATGATGGTCACATCGGCCTGGTCTTCGAGCGCTTCGCCGAGCAGGCTCCGCACCGTCGCGTGCCCCCCGCAGGTGCATCCGGCGCCGGCCTCATCGACCCGAAGCGCAGACAGGACGGTGACGCCACTTGGGGTCGCGACACCGTACGTCGCGAGTAGCTCGTCCACTCCGCAGTCACCGTGGCGACCGACGACCAACGAGCGCGGCAGCACGGGTATCGCCTCGGTGGCGTCGAGATCGAGTCCGAGCGACATGCCGAGGTTCGGGTTCGAGTCGGTGTCGACCGCAATCACCCGCAGGCCACGGCCGGCGAACGTGCGGGCCAGCAGCGACGAGATGGTGGTCTTGCCAACGCCACCCTTTCCGACGATCCCGATCTTGAGTCCGGGCTTCATTCGGTACCCCTCTCTGCGCGTGCCTTTCGGCGCGTGCCACGTCGCTACATGCGATCGACATACAGGTACGTTACGCTTGTCGCATCGAGTCTGCCGACTTGGAGAGGAACCCGATGATCCTGTGGTGGATTGCCAACGTGCTCGCCTTGCTCGTGGTTGTTCCGGTGGTGGTGCTGCTCGCGAATCGAGTGGTCCGCCCTGCCGTCGAGATCCAGCGCTACGCCGACGACATCCTCGAGCACGGCGTGGGCCTCACCCAGAACCTCGAGCCGGTACCCGCCCTTCTCGACACTCGCACGCTTGTCGGCGAGGTCACCGCCAATGCAGTGCGCTACGTCACCGCCCTCACGCCGATCGTCTGACCCGAGAGCCTCCAAGGAGCAATCATGCCCGCCGCCGCAATCGTGTCGCTGATCATCGTCGCGGTCCTCGTCCTCGCCCTTGCGGCCTACCTCATCCGTGTCATACAGATCCTCAACCATGTGAACGACACCCTCGGCAAGGTCACATTCGGCGTACGGGCGATCGCTCACCGGACCGAGCCGATCGGGGCGGTCGTGGGCGAGATCAACGCCGATCTCGGAGCCGTGGCCGGCGCCCTCGAAGCGCTCGTGGCCTCGGCGCGGCCCGTCGCGCAGGTCGCCTGACTCGCCGGCGCAGTCCTGACCGCTGTCCAGCTCATCGAAGAAACCGGAGATCTCATGCTGTCATTCGCCTGTGCCGACGTCGGCCTTCTCGACTGTGACTGCAAGGTGAGCGCGGCGACCAAGGACGAACTGCTCGCCATCGTCGCCGACCATGCGCTGAAGGTGCACGGCGTGGCTCTCAACGGCACGCTCGTCGACTACGCCCTCACCACGGTCAAGAGTTCGTAGTCCGCCGATGCGCCTTGTGTTCGTCGGGAAGGGTGGCGCCGGGAAGTCGACGATCGTGGGGACGTTCGCACGGCTGCTGGCCCGTACCGGCCGCGAGGTGGTTGCCGTGGATTCCGATCCCATGCCGGGCCTTTGCTACGGGTTGGGGTTACCGGTTGTGGAGCGCCCGATACCGGACGATGCAGTGGTGGAGAAGGCCGACGGCGATGCCGGGCCCCGCTACCGCCTGCGGCCCGGCCTCGATGCGACGACCGCGATCGAGTCGTACGCGACGAGCGGGGCGGACGGCGTGCGCTTCCTGTCGTACGGCAAGACCCAAGGGAACTGGGGTGACATCGCCCGCGGCCAACATGCCTGGAGCCAGATCCTCGATGAGCTGCCTCGCGGGCGTTTCGACCTCATTGGCGATCTTCCCGGCGGAACGCGGCAGCCGCTGTTGGGTTGGGGCAAGTTCGCCGACGTGATCGTGATCGTGGTCGATCCCACCCCAAGGTCGTATGCGACCGCCCGTCGACTCGCGACACTGCGCGACTCCCGATGGTCCTACCGTGACGTGGTTGCCGTCGCCAACCGTGTCGTTGACGCTGGCGACATGGCAGCCGTCGGCTATGCAACCGGCCTCGAGGTCATCGGCGCGTTGCCGCTCGATGCGAGTGTCGCCGCGGCCGACCGGCTGGGGTTCGCGCCGCTCGACGGCGCATCCGGCGGTCCCTTCGTCACTGCCGTCGCCGCGCTCGTCGAATGCTGTGTGCAGCGTTTCGTCGAAACCGCAACCGAATTGAAGCCACGCCCGCAAAATCCGCCCAAGGAGGCCGTCGCATGAAGATCGCCGTCGCCGGAAAAGGAGGCTCGGGGAAGACCACCACCTCTGGCATCCTCGCCCGAACGTTCGCACGTCAGGGTCACTCGGTCGTCGCGCTGGACTGCGACACGAACCCGAACCTGGGCATCTCGCTCGGCATCGGCGACACCGAGACCGAGCGACTCGCGTCCATGCGTCAGACGCTCGACGACGAAGGAGTCGGGCACGCACCCACGTGGGACGAGCTGATCGAACGCTTCGGGAGCGACGCACCCGACGGTGTACGCCTAGCGGTGGTGAATCGAATACAGAACCCCGAACCGGGCTGCCCTTGATGCGGGCTCTCCGCCGAGCAGTTGCTCGGCTCCGCGAACTTCGGTAGTTCCCTCGTCATCGCCGACCTCGAAGCAGGGATCGGCACGCTGACCCGCCTGCAGGCAGAGACCATCGATGTCGTGGTCGTCGTCGTCGAGCCCACGCCGCGATCGATCGACGTGGCCCAGCGTGCCCTTGCGCTTGCTTCCCAGCGCAGCCAGGGCCGAATGGTTGTCGTCGCGAACCGTGTGACGTGCCCCGACGATGTCGAGCGCATCACCGTCGGCCTCCCGGGTGTCGAGATCGTCGTGGTACCCGACGACGCCGCGGTCATGGATGCCGACCGCCGTGGTGTGTCGCCACTCGACAGCGCACCGGACAGTCCGGCAGTCGTAGCCCTCGTCGGCCTCGCGTCGCGGCTGGTGCCCTGACCGCGAATTTCTGTCATGACATTGCCTCGACGCGCAGCACCATCCTCGGGCTGAGCCGCTCCAGCATGCCCGTCGGCGATTCGAGGACTAGGAGGCCGAGCGGGTCGACTGCGACCGCGGTTCCGCGCGTCTCGCCCTTCGGGAGCAACCGGGCTCGAACGCGGCGACCGATCACCGAGGAGACGCCGGCGTACTCTTCGAGAAGATCAGCGCGCGTATCTTCTGCCAGCGCAGCGCAGCGCAGCGCCTGAGCGCTGAAGGCGGCGACCATGTTCTCGCGGATCTTCTCCCGCCCATCAGACGGGTGGCCGAGCGCGCTGAGGTCCACGCGGAGCGAAACAACCGCGGACTCGATCCTGCCTGGACCGAGTTGGACCTCCAGGTTGACGGCGCCGATCTGACGACCGTCACCGTTGAGAAGCAGATCGGGCCACCCGGGCTTCGCGCCGGTCGCGGCAGCAGCTGCGCAGAGGGCGACGACCCAGAGAACGTCCTCAGCTTCCGGCCGCAACTGCGGTCGCAGGACGGTCGCACACGCGAGCGCATCGGCCGGACGCGTCTGCCACGGGATGCCGAGGCGCATCCTTCCCGAGATCTCTTGTCCGAGGACGACGGTCGCGCCGGGCTCGGCCCCTTCACGCCGAGCCCATGCCGCAGCAAGTTGCTCGACCGAGATGCCGACCGGACTCGACCGCCTCGAACTCATGAGTAAGGGGTAGTGGATATCACGTAGTGGTCGGCGCTACGTGATCGATGAGGGTGCACCGGCCGGCGCTCGCTGGCGTCGGCCTGGCTCGCTGAGCGGTGACGATCGCGTCGCGCAGGCGCTGCATTTCGGTGATGGCCGTGTCGATCTCCGCTATCCGGTCATCGAGCAGCGCGCGTGTGCGGTCGCACGGTGGTCCGTCCTTTGCCGCGTCCATGATCTCCGCTATCCCGTCCAGCGACAGACCGAGGGCACGGCCACGCCGGATGAACGTCAGCGTATCGATATCCTCCTGGCTGTAGAGCCGATACCCGCCCGTCGTCCGACACGGAGGGGATATGAATCCCCTGGTCTCGTAGAGCCGAACGGCACGGTTTGTCAGTCCAGCGGCTCGGGCGGCCTGGCCGATGGTGTAGCGCATGGGAGATCTCCCTTGACCTTGACGCAGGGTCAACGTTCTATGGTCCAAAGGTAGCCCTCGTTCCCGTGAAAGGAAGCAAACAACATGGCATTCAAACAAGGTGAGATGTACCGGTGTCCCGATGACTCGTGTGGTTGCGAGCTGACCGTCACGAAGGGGGCTGCGGCTGATTGCCAGGGCACCAGCAACCCAACATGCTGCTGCGGCAAGACGATGGCCAAGGTCGGCTGAATCGCTGCGCCTTCACTGCGAGTCACGGCCCTGCCGGGGGCCGCGGCTCCAGTGTCCGAACCCGCCAGCCATCCGCCTCCCGGCCCACGATCACCGCGCCGGCCGCCCAGTTCGCCCCGCCGGTCAGCTCCGGAGGCAGCAGCGTCGCGCTTTCCAGCCGGAATCGCACCGACCCGTCCGGCAGCGACTCGGGCTCGTCCACAACGTCTATCAGGTCGAGGTCGGCACCCGAGAGGTCGACACGCAGACCGCGCACCAGCGAGGTCAAGAACACATCGGCCTCCTCCACACCCCAAGTGCCCTGTCGGGCACGGGACGAGGCGACAGCGTCCATTCCCTTGCGGGTCGCCGCACCAAGGACTCGCTCACGCGCCGCCGGTCCGAGCAGAGCCCACACCCGATGATGCTCACCCCACACGATGGCGTGCAGGAAGGCCTGCGCAGTTTCGACCGCGTCGCTCATGGCCGTTCCCAGCCGGCCTCATACAGGATCTCTCGCATCCGCACCCGCTGGGGTCCCATCACGAGCTGCTGGATGGCCGCGTCGAAGCGGAGATGTGCGGGCCGCTGTTCAGCTCCGGGAAGGGTGTCGAGCGCTTCGAGCTGTGCGAGCATGCCGCTGCGCAGGATGTCGTCGGGCAGCTCCATCAGGATCTCGATGGTGTCACGGAGCAGGATGTCACCTGCGTCGATCGGGAGACGGAGTGCAGCTTCGGCCAATTGGCGAAGCTCGGCGCGCTGCACATCGACGGAGCGCGTGTGGAGGCGGCTGATCCGTTCGCGTAGTACGACGACTCGCGCCGGTGGGGCGGATTCGGCCAGGAGATGGACAATGTGGTCGCTGCGGGTCTGGCCCGGCTGGTCCGCGGACAGTCGGCGCTCGACATCGGCCAAGCGGGTGGCCGCCTCGAGCCACTGCGCTCGGTGCAAGCGGGGATCGAAGAGCTGCGCCGCCGACTCGTAATCGAGAAGCGCCTCCCGAAGCTGAGCCGACTGCTCTTTGGCCCGACCGCGGTTGAAGCTGGCGACCGCGTGCTGGAACGGGAATGACGGCCTCGTGAACACGGTCAGCGCGCCGGTGAAGTCGTCCACTGCTTCACCATATTGATCTGCACGCATATGAACTAGTCCGCGGGTATGGCGCAGCATGCCGACCTGGAGGGGACCCTCTTCGACCGACGAGACTCCGAGCGCTTCATCGACGGTGGCGATTGCGGCGGCGCCATCGTCTCGCCACTCGACTTCGTGGGGGAGTGCGAGAAGGGCCTGCGCACGATTCAGCGCCGCGCTTGCGAATGCGCGCCGCTCCTCCGCTCCGGCGCCAACCCCGAGCCCGCCGCGCAGAAGATCGAGCGCCTCGTGGAACGTCCGCAGCGCCTCCGGCAGATCACCGCTTTCGAGCTGCGCGAGACCGAGGTTGGAGAGCACCGTCCCGACCTCCAACGGGCGGGCCCGACCTTTGAGGAGCGATGCCGCCCGATCGAATGCGACGACCGACTTCGCCGGGTTGCCGAGTGCCCGCCAGGTCGCGCCGGTGGCATTGAGGATCCGCGCGTGCTCGATCGGTGCCCTCTCAGGGTCGAGAAGCACGCCCGCACGACCGAGCAGTGCGATGGCGCGGCGCAGGGACGCCTCGCGATTCGCCGACGCGTCTTCACCGAGAGCGAGCGCGAGCCGGTAGGCAGCGAGCGCCCATCTATCGGGGGTCTCGGCCGGAGACAGCGACCCGAGATGGGTGTCAAGAGTCTGGACGCGTGCGCGGTCCTCGGCGTCTGCCACTGTCGCCTGTCTCCTACGCCACGGTTGTCGCGCCGGCCAGGAGGTCGGCAATGCAGCGTTCGACTTCGGCCACGGCGATCGGGACCGCGGCCTGCACGGTGGCACTGAGGCCGATGAAGAGCGTCTCGATCTCCTCCGGCTGGCATCCGACGATCCAGCTCTTGAGGGGTAGGACACCGAGGGCGCGAGCCACCATGAGGGCCCGCGACGGCGTGGCAAGGTGCATATCGGCCAGTAGGTCGTGACGCTGCTCGGGGCGCAGCTCGTGCACGTCGATGACGTCCGGCTCGATCACCATCACCGTCCCTGGCGGTCGCTTGCGGTCGACCGCGTCGATGATGATGCAGGCGTCGAAGCCGAGCATCAGGTCCTGCACCAACGCAATCCCGCCGATGCCGGTCTCGGTGAGGTGCACGCCCTCAGGGTGCGAACGGGTGGTAAGCACACGTATCACTTCGATGCCGAAGCCGTCGTCGCCCTGGAGGATGTTCCCGACCCCGGCCACGAGGATTCTCACACTGGCACCGGGACCGGGACCGGCGAGGTTTCAACAGCCCGGATGGCATAGCCGTGCACCACCCACCACGCAATGAACGCCTCGAAGTCAGACCAGTCGTCGGATGTGAGGTTCTCGCGGACGTGCTCGTTGCGCTTCTCGATCTCCCGGCCGATGATCTCGTCGAGCGCAACCGCGATCAGATCCGCATCAAGCAGCGTTGCGCCCGAACGTGACGCAACAGCCTTGGCCACGCTGATGGCATCCGCCTCCCAAGAACGCATCCAGTCATCTGGCCGGTCGCTCATCGTGGCCGGCAGCTGCTCGGCGCCCACGTAGGACTGTTCGACGCAGCGCAGGCAGTAGCCCGTGAGGAACGCGGTTGCCGCCCATTCCGACAGCTCTGGGATTGGGTGCGTCGGCGCGTTCCGGTCGACGCGCCACCGCCGATACGAGGACGCAGCGGGGGTTAGTGCATGCGCTTGTGCGAGCGCCCGGGCTCGGAACGTCAGGTCCTCCACCGCAGGCCTCTCACGCGGCATCGCGGCGCTCACTTCGCGCCGCCGCGTCGGCCGATCTGCAGGCCGACCGTGAGCTGGCCAACGGTTGCATTCCCGACCGTCGGCGGCGGATGGAGCTCTGTCGTCGAGTCCTCGGTGTCGAGTCGCCGGAAGTCGACCCAGTGGGTACGCAGAGCCTCTTCGACCCTGCCTGTCAGCGTGGCCGACGCCGCCGAGCAACCGTCGCACATGCCGTGCAATTGGAGGCGCACGACGCCATCCACGATCGAGACGACCTCCATGTCACCACCGTGACTGTGCAGGTACGGGCGCACCTCGGTGAGCGCAGCCTGCACGGCACGCTGGGCCGCAGTCTGGTCGACCTCCGGGCCAAGTCCGTAGGCGGCGAGCAACAGCCCGGCGACGGGATGGGCGACGACGCTCTCGAGGAAGATCTCGCCCCGCCATTGCCGCACCATCTCCACCAGCGTGCCGATGCCCTGGGAGTGGAACGCGTCGATCCAGTCGAGCATCTCGCCCGCAGTCGCGGCCACGGCAGGATCGCTATGCGCGCTTAGCGATTCGGCGAGCTCGGCGATGCGCGGGAGGATCTCGTCGAACGCGAGCCGCTCGGCTGGTTCAGTCATCGGATCACCCTCGGCATGCCTCGGGTCGCCCGCTGACAC
>JAYTFI010000662.1:0-1708 GCA_043734485.1 Acidimicrobiales bacterium
AACGCAGGATCGCTGTCGTTCAACTTCGCCAACGGAACCGGATGGGCCGTCTCGCTCGCACACTTCACTGGGTCGGTGCGGGGCTGTTCGGGCGCAGGCACGGCGACCATCCGCTACGAGGTCCGCCTCGGCGCCCAACCCGGGAAGAACGTTGGAACGTTCACCATCGTGAAGGGTTCCGGAAAGGCAGGGCTCAGCGGCCTGTTCGGCACCGGATCGCTGACGGCCACGCCTAATCCGGCCGACGGGACTGTGCCGGCCGACGGGACTGTGCCGGCCGAGGGTGTCGTCGACCTGCGCTGCAGCGACCGCTGACCCTTCACCATCGCGATACTCGCGTGAACTCAGATCGCGCCGGGCACGAGCGAGAACGCCTCGGAAGCGGCGGCCCGTCGGAGGTCCCGATCAAACGCGGCGACCGTGTTGCACTCGGCCGCAGCCGTGCGGGCGATGCGGGCACTTGCCAGCTGGATGGCATCGTAGGCCCGAAGGCCGTGGACCGCAGCGAGGCGAGCAGCGTCATCGAGAACGGCAGGTGTCGGCATGACCATGACGAAGCGAGGCGCCTCGTTGTCGCTGCCGAACAGATCGAACTCGAATTCGGACACCAGCAACGCCGCGTCTTCCGCCGGGAGATGGCGCATCCGCTGCTTCCGCCAGATGGCCGACGGCACCTCGACCCGCGCCAACTGGCTCACGATGAGCCGTGTTCGGATGGCCCGAATGGCCTCGTGACCGACCTCATCGGCATAGAGCTTGACCAATGCAGACGAGTCGGCGAACACGCTCACGACCGTTTCGAACCGCGCCCGCTGGACACAAGATCCGCGAGCGGCGTGCCCGCTCCAGCTCGCTTCCGTGCTCGACGAACGGCATCACGTGGTGGACGATTGGATGCCGGCATTGGTGTCGCCGGGGCCAGCAGACCGGCTGCCGCAAGTCGCTCCCGAATTCGGTCGTCCGCAGTCGTCGCGGAATCAGGGTTCGTGGCCACGTCGAGGACGTGTGCGACGAACTCGTTCATCGACTGGCTGCGCGCCGCAGCTGCGCGGCGAACCTGTTCGACGAGTCGGTCGTCCGTCCGAATGGTCAATTGTGCCATGCAGGCATGATAGCAGGCGTGCATGCATCGGGCGACCGCGCATCATGCCCGATGCTGGCACATCCAGTTGGTGCCGAAGTCGACCAGCGCTCGATGACGGCACAGCCGACCGATGCCCAGGCCGACCGGACCAGACTGCTCCAGGCCCGCCGCTTCGAACGCCGCGCCGATGTGCTCGAAGTCCTTGTCGTCCGGCACTTGATCGTCGTAGTTGACCCACACACGCGTGCCGCCGCTCAGGACCGGGACACCCTCGGTGTATCGGGACTTTCCCGGCCAGTCCGCGCGGTATTCCGAAAGGTGAAGCGACGTGTTCTTGCCATGACCGACGCCCAGGAGCAGCACCGCGGCATCGAGCTCGTAGAGACGACCGAGCGGCGATGTTTCGCCCAGAGCCGGCGTGAGTGGGTGGCTGCCGACGATCGACTCTGCAAGCGGACCGTTGGCCGCGAACGACGCCGTGGGATGGTCGCTGCGGAGGGTCTGGCGATGCTGGCGGAAGCACTCGACGATCCGGCCCATCGACCGCGTCGGTGTTGCGTACGGATCGAATGCCGGAAGTTCGGCGCGCAGGATGGCGACCCACGACGGTGGCACCGGCGGGTC
>JAYTFI010000663.1:0-8020 GCA_043734485.1 Acidimicrobiales bacterium
GCTCGGCCTGGATCCACACGATGTTGACCTTCACGCCGTGATGAAAGCCGGCGTGGCGCAGCGATTCGACCACTGACAGATACGCATCCGGCAAGTTCACGTACTTTCCGATGAGGCCGATGTTGACCTCACCGTCGAGGTGGCGGATCTGATCGACCAGCGCCTCCCAGTCGGTCAGGTCGATCGGGTGGGCGACCTTGTCGATGCGCAGGATGTCGCACACGTAGTCGTCGAGGCCCTCGTCGTGGAGGACGAGCGGGATCTCGTACAGGTTGCCGGCATCGATGGCGCTCACGACGGCCTCGGGCGGCACGTCGCACAGGTGGCTGATTTTGCGCTTCAGGTTCGTCGGGATGGGGCGGTCGCTGCGGCACACGATCACATCAGGTTGGATGCCTCGGCTGCGAAGCTCCGTGACGGAGTGCTGTGTCGGCTTGGTCTTCTGCTCGCCGCTCGGACCGATGAACGGGAGGAGTGTGACGTGGAGGTAGCAGACGTTGTCGCGGCCGACCTGTTTGCGGAACTGCCGGATGGCTTCGAGGAACGGCAGGATCTCGATGTCGCCAACGGTGCCGCCGACCTCGGTGATGACCACGTCGACGTCGTCGGTGGCCACGGCCAGGATGCGACGCTTGATCTCGTCGGTGATGTGGGGGATGACCTGGACGGTCTTGCCGAGGAAGTCGCCTCGGCGCTCCTTGGCCAGCACTGACTGGTACACGGAGCCGGTGGTGGCGTTGCCGGCTCGTGGCAGGTTCTCGTCGATGAAGCGTTCGTAGTGGCCGAGATCGAGGTCGGTCTCTCCCCCGTCGTGGGTGACGAACACCTCGCCGTGCTCGAAGGGGTTCATCGTGCCCGGGTCGACGTTGATGTACGGATCGAGCTTCTGCATCGTGACGCGGAGGCCACGTTGCTTGAGGAGACGCCCGAGCGAGGCGCCCGTGATGCCCTTCCCCAAAGAGCTCGCTACGCCACCCGTTACAAAGATGTGCTTTGCCACGGAGCATCACCATAGCTGCGGCCGCATCCGCTGGGGCGTCACCCGCAATTTCGCGCCTGATCGAGCGAACCCGACGTTCTTCGGAAGCTCCGCCCGGTCTCATCGGGCGAGGTGTCCGAAGGTGGGCGGCCGCATGTGCGCCACGATGGCAACCATGCACACCGACACCGAGCTCGCCGTCTCTGCTGCGCAGGAGGCGGGCGAGGCGCTGCTGCGCATCCGAGCCGCCGGCGCGGCGTCACACGACGCGCTCGGCCGAGCCGGTGATCTCGGCGCGAACGCGCTGATCCTCGACCGGTTGCATGCCGCCCGACCAGGCGACGCGATCCTTTCCGAGGAGTCCGTCGACGACCCGGTCCGGCTGACGTCCGATCGGGTGTGGATCGTCGATCCCCTCGACGGCACGCGTGAGTTCGTAGTCGCTGGGCGTACCGACTGGGCCGTGCACGTCGCGCTGTGGACGCGCGAGAGCGGGCTCACCGCCGCGGCCGTCACCCTCCCCGCCCTCGACACCACGTTGTCCACCGACGACGTGTCGAACCAACTTGCGAAGCTCGACTCCGTGCCGCGGATCGTCGTGAGCGCCAGCCGCGCTCCGGCGTTCGCGGCCAAGCTGTGCGCCGCGCTCGGGGGCCGGATCATCACCATGGGATCGGCGGGCGCCAAGGCGATGGCCGTGGTGCGGGGCGAGGCGGACGCCTACGTGCATGGCGGCGGGCAATGGGAGTGGGACTCGGCCGCGCCCGTCGCCGTGGCCGCCGCATACGGCATGTGGTGCTCGCGGCTTGATGGATCGCCGCTGCTGTACAACCAGCCCCACCCCTACCTGCCCGACCTTGTCATTTGCCGCCCGGAGGTGGCCGACCCGGTACTCGAGGCGCTGCGCCGGCTCGGGTTCGGCTGATCCCCTGGAGTGCGTCACTCCGGTACGAAACGCCGACGTACGTCGAGTGCACCGGCGCGGTCCAGCATGCGGAGCGGCACGATGGCATCGATCACCTTCGAGAACGACACCACCTCGCTCGAAAGGTTCAGCAAGAGCAGGACGACCAGAACGATGAGCCGCGTCGACGGCGCGGTCGTGAGCACGACGGACAGGCCGAGCACGGCGCCGAGGGCGTTGGCCCCCGTGTCGCCCAGCATCAGGCGCTCGTGGAGGTCGTCGATGAGGATCCCGAGCGAGGCACCGATGGCCACGGCTGCACCGACAAGCGTCGGCAGTTCCTTGCCGACCGCGGCGCCCAAGACTACTGCCGCGAAGGTGAGCGCGCTTATCTTCGTGACTCGTCCGGGAGCACGGTCGAGGAGGTTCGCGAGGTTGGCCCCAAGCGCGATGACGAGCGCATCGACGAGCAGTCGGCCGAATCCGCCGATGCCCGGCGCACGACCGCCGAGGCCACCGGCCAGCGAACCCACGACGAGTGCGACGGCGCCGCCGCCCAGCAGCTTCAAACCGCCCGTCGTGAGGTGCCCGGTGGCGAGCGCCGAAAGGTGACCCCGGAACCCGCGTGCGGTGCCAACGGCGCCGATGTCGTCGGCCAGTCCGAGCAGGGTGAAACCGGCCAGCGCTAACAGGAAAAGCAGGCGGGCCGGGGTAAGGCTCGCGACGTCGCCGACCCCCAGCGCGCCGAGCACGGTACGGATTGCCTCGACGACGAAGACGGACGCAGCGAGGACGAGTCCGCCGGCCGTCGGCAATGGGTGCCCGCGGTAGTTGGCGCGCATGAAGACCGGCGCATACAGAGTCGGTCGGAGGAGGATCCAGGCCAGCCGGGCGGCGAGGAAACCGGCGACGACCGCCACCGGCACACTCACGGTCGGATCGATCGTTCGGCGGTCACGCGCAGGGACGCTCGGTGCATGGCCCATGCTGGCCGGGAAACGCCCCGCGCAGCAAGCGCGACGGTTCCGGCCCCGCCGTCAGCCGACCGGTGCCGCCTCGACGCCGCTCAAGGGTGCCGTCGCCGTCAGGACCTTGGGCACCTCGTCGCGGCGCAGGGCCAGCAGCGTGACGAACGGCCCCATGTAGACGAACACGAGGGCCGTGACGACGGTGCCCGAGTCATTGACGGCGAAGCCGAGCAGCCCGCACAGCAGTGCCGCGACCACGCCCGCCCGTAGCGCGGACCCGCGGGGCATGTCGTTCTCCCAGCCCCGCTGGATCACCAGGAAGTAGAGCAGCACGATGGCGATCACGGGCACGATCCAGGTCCAGAACGACCCGCTGAACACCCGGATGTTGGTCGACAGCTTCCGGCCGACCGTGGTGAGGAACGTGTTGTCGCCGCCCGTTCGGATGTCCGTCACGAACCGTCCGAGATGGGTCCGTGAGCCGGCCGGCCGCAGCAGATCGAGCCCGGTCGCGATGGCAAGTACACCTACGGTCGCGAGCCCCGCGTAGGCGACGATCCGGGGTCGCAGCTGGCGCCCGCTCATCGCGAAGAGCAGCAGGCCGAACACAGGAACGAGGGTGAGGATGCCGCCGACATCGGAGCCCAGCATCGGTGCCCCGTCGGTGAAGAACACGACGGCGCAGAACGCGCCGGCACCCCAGAGCGCCTCGCGGCGACGCGGCGCGTACTGCACATGGATTGCCGCCCACAGGATCGTCGTGGATGCGAGCGCGGCGAACGCAGCGTTGCCGATGCCGGTGAAGCGGGCTGCCGTATGGGGTGAGTAGCCGAGCACGCTCGCCTGTTGCAGGTGCGCGCCGGTACTGAGGTCGATGACGTTCAGCGCCGCGGTTGCGAACAGGATCCATGACAAAGCGCTCAGCGGATGACGCCGCGCCCGGCGGGCCAGCTTCACGATGGCCAGATCGATGCCGATCATCACCAACCCCCCGAATGGCCCGAGGTTCCAGGCATACGGGATCATCCGGAATACGAACGTGGCCAGGGGCCATGTGGCCACGGCCAGCGAGATCCACTCGATCGCGTTGCGAGCCCGGCCGACGCCGCCACGGGCCGAGAAGAGCAGGATCGTGAGGAGGTAGATGATCGTCTGGAAGATCACATACCCCTTCGTCAGCGGGAGGTAGATCCGCTCGCGGTAGCCGGCCAGCGAATTGAGGTCACGTACCCGGCTCAGGTCCGTCGCTCCCGAGACCGGGTGGTAGCGGAGCGGATGGCCGATCATGCCCTCCTTCACCGGCAGCCCGAGGGCATCGAGGATGGTCGGCGCGAGGTCGGTGAGCGTCACCAGCCCTAGGCGTCGAGTCGACGGTGAATGCACGTACCCGTGCCGCACGCCCTTACCCCACATGACGGTCGGTGTGAGCTCCCAGGTGCCGGTCGGCGGGCGCACGGCGGTCACGATCACGAGCGTGTCGGCCGGCAGCGATCTCATGACCGCGCCGAGCAGCGCGTCGGTTTCTTTCAACGCCCGGACACGCAGCGCCTCGAACTGGTCATCGGTCGTCTGCGCCTTGATCGCGAAGGCCCGGTCGAGCTCGCCCGGGTCGAGGAGCGTCACATCGGCCTCGGTCATCGCCGTGCGGGCCGCGCCCAGAAATGTGCTGGCGTCCAGTCGCACACCGAACGGGTACGTCGGATCCTGACGTAGCAGGTCGGGCGAAACCTTGCCGAAGTCGACGGAACCGGAGAGGTCGGCGAGCGCGATGGGGCCGGGGCGCTGCAGGCTGGCGTTCGGATCGACCGCGACCAGACCGGTGTCGGAGTTGCCGACGACGGCGGTGGTCTTGCCGGCAGCGTGCAGCGCTTCGCCGAGTGCGCCCGGATCGCTTGGCAGGAACCGCTTCTCGTTGGCCCGTAGCGTCTCGGCCACTCCGGTGAGCACGATCTCACCGTTGGCTTTTTTTCCGGTCCGAAGCTCAGTCAGTTCCTTGGCCGTGAAGAGGCCTATTTCGTCGTCGGCCGCGTACGCATCAGCGGCCGGGTCTCCGGCCCGTACCCGTGCGCTGGCACCGAGGCTGGCGTACGCCTCGACCGTCGACGGACGGACCGCGATGGTGCGCACGCTGGTACCTGCGAACGCGCCCTCGGCGATGAGCTTGTCGACGTTCGGGGTGATGCCGGTGCCGAGATCTTCGAGCGAGAGCCTGGTCATGCCGAACACGACGACCTTCTTCGCGGACTGCGTCCCGGCCACACTCGACGGCTCCCAGGCCGACGACTGCGCGACGGCCGCGGCGAGGAACAGCAGTGCCAGCCCGACGATCAAACCAACACGCAGCCGAGGCGTCGTACGGCGGCTCCACAGCGCCCGCACGATGTCGAGGCCCTGGCGGCCCCGGTGGAAGAACCCCGCCAGCCGTCGGCCGGTATGGCGGTGCTCGAACGCGATGGGCGCCTCGACTACCCGATGACCACCGCGGACTGCGTCGATCGTCATCGCCGTCTCAAGCCCGAAGCGGTCGGCCAGCGCCAGCGATCGGAGTACGTCACCACGCACGGCCCGCTGGCCTGAAAGGGGTGTGGTGGTCTCGAAGCCGGATGCGGAACGGATGCCGCGAGAGGCCAGTTCCTTGACCTTTCCGAAGCCGCCGCGGGTGCCGGCCGCAGTGAGCGGAACGCCGATGACAACATCGGCTTCATCGCGCAGGATGGGCCCGAGCAGCGCATCGGCGATCGCCGCGGTGTCGCCGAGATCGGCATCGATGAGCACGTAGACCGCCGCAGTCGGTGCCGCGTGCATGCCGGCCGTGACCGCGCCACCCTTGCCGATGTTGCGGGGCAGCACCACCACCGTGAGCCGGCCGTGATCGCCGCGATCCGCCGTAGGGGCCTGCACGGCGTCGAGCGCAGTCGTCGCGGTCGAGTCACTTGAGCCGTCGTCGACGACCACCACGTGGTCGATCCCAGGAGCGGCGAGCAACGCGCGAACCGTCGCGCCGATGGAGTCGGCGCGGTCCTTGGCCGGAACGATGGCGACCACGGGAGCGTCCGCAGGTGCGCGGCGAAGAACTGGCGTGGTCATGCCGCAGGCAGCAGGCGGGTCGCGCCCTTGCCGGTCCCGTAGTTGCCGACGATGTTACGACCGAGGTCCTCTGCCGCGAACACCGACGCGACGCGACCGCTCAGCTCGTCGAAGTCATCGACCGTCGACACCTTCGTCGCGAGCGACGGGTCGTCGCGGATGGCGGACACGAACACCGGCCCGGACCGCTGCGCACCCTTGACGGTCGGCGTCACGACCGCCTCGATGGACAGCGCCCGGGCCATCCCGTCCGCGCTGAGGGCCCGTAGAAACGGCAGCAGGAAGGCCTCGTCGGGAACGGTGCTCGCAGGTCCCGACACCGCAACGACCAACGTCCCACCCGCGAACACCGGTATCGCCGCGGTGACCTGACCGTCAGGCAAGCGGAACTCGAAGAATCCCGCGGCGGCAAGGTCGGCCAGAGACGGCGTCTCCCCGGGCTTCACGACGGCATCGACGACTCGTTGACGTAGCAGATGACCGATCGTCGACTCCCGCTCGGACGCAGCCCCGAGGGCATCGTGGGCGGCGGTCAGGTCGGCAGCCGTCGTCAACGCGACCTTCGGATCGAGATGCAGTTCACCCTGGATGGTGGCGCCTGCGGCCATGAACTCGAGCCGCACGCCTTGGACGACGGTCTCGTCGACGCCGGCCGGAGCCACGAGCAGCACCGGCACTGCAGCGAGGCGACCGCGGACGATCCGCGCCTCGCCTTCCTTTGCGAAACGCTCGCTTCTCTCCAGTTGCGCCTTGAGTGACTCGATGGTGACGGCCCGTTCGCGCAGTTGGCGGTCGAAGCCGTCGATGTCACGGTTCAACTGGCTGACCAGCCCCTGATCGACCACCGTTGCGCCCACGGCGATGCCGATCCCGAGCGCCAGGAACACGGCGACCAGCGAGACGATGTGGAAGCGGAGGTTGATCACGAGCGCAGTGAAGCTAGTCCGTCGCCGGCTTCGCGCTGCTTTGCGCAGTCGTGTTCACCGGCGCCATTCCCGGAACCGGATCGAGATGCTCTGCCAGAACACCCGGAAGGGCGGCGAGAGCGCGATCACGAGCAGTAGCACCATCATCGCGGCGACAACGAGGAGGGTGATGTCGCGCTTGCGTGCACGTGACTGGTACAGCTGATTGACACCCTTCGCGTCGACCAGGATCGGACCGACCTTCAGACGGGTGAGGAACGTCGAGGCCATACCCGGCCGGCCCTTGTCGAGGAAGTCGACAAGCGAGACATGCGTTCCGACGGCCACGATGAGCTCGGCACCCTTCTCGTAGGCCAGCAGCATGGCGACGTCCTCGCTGGTGCCGGCGAGCGAGAACGTGGTGTGGGGAACGCCCTCCTCGGTGAGGCGCACCGCTCCTGGGGCCTTGCCGTTCGCGAACGCGTGGACGATGAGCTGCGCACCGCACCGCAGTGCCGCGCTCGAAACCGAGTCGAAGTCGCCGAGGATCACGTCGGGCTTGTGACCGGCCTTGAGCACCGCATCGGCACCACCGTCGACGGCGAAGATCACCGGTCGGAGGTCACGGATGTAGGCGTTCAGCGCTGCGAGATCTTCCTTGAACTGGTCGCCTCGGACCACGATCAGGACATGGCGGCCTGCCACCTTCACATCGAGATCCGGCACCGGCGGCGATTCGAGCAACAAGTATTGTTCTGCGCGCATATATTCGAGTGTGTTCTCGGCGAAGCGCGTGAGCTCGAGGCCGATGGTGGCCTTGGCCGACTCGACACTGGCGTCAAGGCTCTCCATGGTCTGGACGACGCCCTCCGCCACGACAGAGCCATTGCAACGGATCTGGCCGTCGTCGAGGGTGATGACGGAGCCGTCGGCGATGGCGTCGAGCGCCACACTTCCGGCGCCGTCGATGAGCGGGATACCCGCGGCCACGACGAGCAACGGACCGACGTTCGGGTAGCGACCCGTGATGGAGGCCGCGGCGTTGACGACCCCTCCGACCCGCGCTGCCACGAGTGCTTCGGCCGCGACGCGGTCGAGATCGGCGTGATCGATGACGGCAATGTCACCCGGCTGCAACCGCTGGGTGAGATCCTTCGTACGCCGTCCAACCCGCGCC
>JAYTFI010000664.1:0-3372 GCA_043734485.1 Acidimicrobiales bacterium
CTATCGGGTTTGCCGGATCGATTCGAAGCGCGAGCAGCGCTGGAACGTGTATGCCTTGGCGCTGCTCGCGTTCAGCCTGGTGTCGATCCTGATCCTGTACGCGCTGCAACGGTTACAGGGCAACCTGCCGTTCAACCCGACCGATCGCGCCGCCGTAACGCCATGGGGTGCTTGGAACGTCGCGGTCAGCTTCGTCACCAACACCAACTGGCAGTGGTACTCGGGCGAGGTCGCGATGAGCCACCTGACCCAGATGATCGGCCTCACCGTCCAGAACTTCGTGTCGGCTGCCGCCGGCATGGCCGTGATCGTCGCGATCATTCGCGGCATCGCCCGGTCGAACACCCGCAACCTTGGCAATTTTTGGGTCGATCTGACCCGCACGGTCGTGAGGATCCTCCTGCCGTTGTCGCTCGTGTTCGCCGTCGTGCTCATCTCCCAGGGCGTCATTCAGAACGTGAACGGCTACACGGTGGCCGTATCGATCGACTCGACTACCGGAGTCGCCGATCAGGCCATCCCTGGCGGCCAGGTGGCGTCGCAGGAGGCCATCAAGCAGCTCGGCACGAACGGAGGCGGTTTCTTCAACACCAACTCCGCCCACCCGTTCGAGAACCCGAACGGCATCTCCGACATGCTCGAGCTGTATGCGATCCTGCTCATCCCGTTCGCGTTCGTGGTCGCGTTCGGCAAGCTGGTGGGCGACAAGCGACAGGCCCGGGTCCTCATCGCCGTGATGGCCGCGTTGCTCACTGTCTTTGCAGGGTTCGCGATGTTCGCCGAACAGGGCGGCAATTCGAAGCTGGCCGGGCTCGGGGTCGATCAGTCGATCTCGACGACTCAATCCGGCGGCAACATGGAGGGCAAGGAACTTCGCCTCGGTGCTGCCGCGTGCGGGCTCTGGGCCGGCGCGACGACCGGCACCTCGAATGGAGCGGTCAACTGCATGCACGATTCGTTCACGCCCCTCGGTGGCGCGTCACCGATGCTGCACATGATGCTCGGCGAGATCTCACCGGGCGGCGCCGGCGTCGGGCTGATGGGTGTTCTCCAATACGCCCTCCTCGCCGTCTTCATCGCCGGACTGATGGTCGGGCGGACGCCGGAGTACCTCGGCAAGAAGATTCAAGCGGCCGAGATGAAACTCGTGACGCTGTTCATCCTCGCGATGCCGATCGCAGTCCTCGCTTTCGCGGCAGCGTCGATCCTGCTCAAGAGTGCTGCCAACTATCAGCCTGGCCCGCACGGTCTTTCCGAGGTGCTCTACAACTACGCGTCCGTTGCGAACAACAACGGCTCGGCCTTCGCACACCAGGACACGAGCACCCGCTGGTACACGGTGACCCAGGGCATCGCAATGCTGATCGGGCGATTCTTCCTGATCATCCCTGCGCTCGCCGTCGGCGGATCTCTCGCCGGCAAGCCGAAGGTGCCGGCAACGAGTGGAACCTTCCCGACCCACACTCCCCTGTTCGCAGTCCTCGTCGCAGGCGTCATCATGATCGTGGCCGGCCTCACGTTCTTCCCAGCCCTCGTGCTCGGGCCGATCCTCGAACACCTCTCCCTCTGAACGAGGAATCATGACTGCAACCCTGCTGAACAGTCCGGACAACGACGAACCGCGCCCCCCGAAGGTGCGCACCAAGAAATCGGTGTCGATCTTCGACCGGTCGATCATCAAGACCGCGTCGGTCGCCGCGGTAGGCAAGCTCAACCCGAAGATCATGATGCGCAACCCGGTGATGTTCATCGTCGAGGTCGGCTCGGTGGTGACGACGCTGCTGTTCATCCGCGACTACTCCAGCAGTAGCGGCCAGCAGAACGCCTTCACCGGTCTCGTCGCGGTTTGGCTGTGGTTCACGGTGCTCTTCGCCAACTTCGCGGAAGCCATGGCGGAGGGGCGCGGCAAGGCCCAAGCCGCCGCGCTGCGCCAGACTCGGGCAGACACAACTGCCAGGGTGCGCCTGGCCGACGGCACGATCACCGAGAAGGCATCGTCTCTCCTGCAGATCGACGATCTGTGTGTGGTGGTGGCCGGCGACGTGATCCCGGGCGACGGCGACGTCGTCGAGGGCATTGCCACAGTCGATGAATCTGCGATCACGGGCGAATCCTCACCGGTGATCCGCGAATCCGGCGGCGACCGTTCGGCCGTCACCGGCGGCACGCGGGTCCTCAGCGACGAGATCGTCGTGCGGATCACGTGCAAACCGGGCGAGACCTTTCTCGACCGGATGATCGCGCTCGTCGAGGGGGCCAACCGACAGAAGACGCCGAACGAGATCGCGCTCTCGATCCTGCTCGCCGGCCTCACCATCATCTTCCTGCTCGCCGTTGCGACCCTCCAACCGTTCGCGATCTACTCGGGCGCCGAGCAGAGCATCGTCGTGCTCGTCGCGCTGTTGGTGTGCCTCATCCCCACCACCATCGGTGGGCTGTTGTCATCGATCGGCATTGCAGGTATGGACCGCCTGGTCCAGCGCAACGTTCTTGCGATGTCCGGCCGAGCAGTGGAGGCAGCGGGCGACGTCACCACCCTGTTGCTCGACAAGACCGGAACCATCACGTTCGGATCGCGTCAGGCTGCCGAATTCCTTCCAGTACACGGGGTGACCGAACACGAGGTCGCAGAAGGTGCGCTGATGTCGTCGCTCGCCGACGAAACGCCCGAGGGTCGCTCGATCGTGACGTTGGCGATCGAGAAGTTCGGTCTCGTCGCGCTCGATGATCCGACTGCTGAACTCGTGCCATTCACGGCCCAGACCCGGATGTCGGGCATGAATCTGAGCGACGGGCGCGTCGTCCGCAAGGGCGCGGCCGATTCGGTCCGCATCTTCGTCGAGGCGGAGGGCACACCGGCGCCGCTGGAACTCGGCCCGATCGTGGAGCGAGTCGCCAAGGACGGCGCGACACCGCTTGTCGTCATCGACAGGGCCGCCGGGTCACCCACCTGGCGGATTCTCGGGGTGATCAGGCTCAAGGACACCGTCAAGCCGGGCATGAGCGAGCGCTTCGATCAACTCCGCTCGATGGGCATCCGAACGATCATGATCACCGGCGACAATCCGCTGACCGCGGCAGCCATCGCGCACGAGGCCGGCGTCGACGGCTTCCTGGCCGAGGCGACGCCGGAGGACAAGATGGCGCTCATCAAGACCGAGCAAGCCGGGGGAACCTCGTCGCGATGACCGGCGACGGGACCAACGACGCACCGGCGCTGGCCCAGGCCGACGTCGGCGCGTGAAGTTCCGCGCCGCGGCAGCAGCAGCGGTACTACAGCGAAACCTGCTCGTCTACGGTCTCGGCGGCATCGTCGTGCCGTTCGTCGGGATCAAGCTCATCGACATCGTCGTCTCAGCACTGGGAGTGAAG
>JAYTFI010000665.1:0-4297 GCA_043734485.1 Acidimicrobiales bacterium
GCCGGGCGAGCGCGGCGGATCGGGACGCCAGGCGACCAGCCGCGTGCGCCGTGCGTGACGATTCGAAGCCTGTGAGCACCCGATGGGTGCGGTGAGCGACAATCTGCTCCTTGCCATCGTGCCAATCCGCCGCGCTCACGTTCCAGCGCACCCACCGAGCCCGACAAGCCCGACAAGCCCACGTCACTCCAACAGAGCCGCACCCATCTCAGATCCGGCAGAAGGCGGGCAAGCCCGCCACGCTCACAAGGCCGAGCAGATCGTCTCCGTCATCAGGCGGGCGACGAGGTACGGGTCCATGTTGGCGTTCGGGCGCCGATCCTCCATGTAGCCCTTGCCGTCGATCGGCACCTGCCACGGGATACGGACCGACGCGCCGCGGTTGGAGATGCCGTAGCTGTACTTGTTGTACGGGGCCGTTTCGTGCTTGCCGGTGAGGCGCTGCTCGATGCCATGGCCGTAGTTCGAGACATGCAGGTCGACCTTCTTGCCAAGCGCGATGCAGGCCTTCTCGATGACGGCGTAGCCGCCGTCCTCACGCATTGCCTTGGTGGAGAAGTTCGTGTGCGCGCCGGCACCGTTCCAGTCGCCCTTCTCGGGCTTGGCGTCGAAGCTGATGATGACATCGAAGTCCTCGGCGATGCGGTGCAGAAGCCAGCGCGACATCCAAAGCTGATCGGCGACCTCGACGGTGCCGAGCGGGCCGACCTGAAACTCCCACTGACCGGGCATCACTTCGGCGTTGGTACCGGAGATCGAGATGCCGGCATCCATGCACGCCTGGGTGTGAGCTTCGACGATGTCGCGGCCGACGACCTTGCCGGTGCCGACGCCGCAGTAGTACGGCCCCTGTGGCGCGGGAAAGCCGCCACCGGTCGGGAAGCCGAGCGGACGGCCGGTAGCCGTGAGCATCGTGTACTCCTGCTCGATGCCGAACCACGGCTCTTGCTTGGCGTACTTCTTGGCCGCCTTGGCACAGGCGGAGCGGGTGTTCGTCGAATGCGGCGTCATGTCGTTGAGGAGCACTTCGCACATCACCAGGATGTTGTCGCCGCCGCGGATCGGGTCCGGACAGCTCCAGACCGGACGAAGCACGCAGTCGCTCTTGTCGCCAGGGGCCTGCTCGGTACTGGAGCCATCGAAGCCCCAGATGGGCGGCGTGGCGCCGTCGGCCATGATCTTGGTCTTGTTGCGAAGCTGGGGGGTCGGCTTCGCGCCGTCGATCCAGATGTATTCAGCTTGATACGCCACGATGATCCTCTCGTATGCGGGCGGGGTGTTGGGGGCAACGTTTTCAGCCGAGGATTTCTCCGCCGTTGCCCGATTGTGACGGGAGTGTGAACTGACAAACGTCACATCCGGGGGCAAAGCGACCCCGGAACCGGCCGGAACGGTAGATGCACCGCTTCTCGTTCGTGTAAATCGCGTGTGAACAACGTGATCGTCGTTGGCGCGCAGCGTGTCATACAGGGGCATCATGTCCGTCATGTCCTCGTCAACCAACCACTCACAGGGCCAGCACGACTATGTGCTGCGAACCGTCGAGGAGCGTGGCGTCCGGTTCATCCACCTCTGGTTCACCGATGTCCTCGGCTTCCTGAAGAGCTTCGCGATCACGCCGGCCGAGCTCGAGAACGCGCTCGAGGAGGGCATGACCTTCGACGGTTCGGCCATCGACGGCTACAGCCGCCACGTCGAGTCCGACATGCTCGCCCGCCCCGACCCATCGACGTTCGAGCTGCTGCCCTGGCATTCCGACGGCCCGATCGCGCGCATGTTCTGCGACGTCACCATGTTCGACGGTGCGCCGTTCCTCGGCGATCCCCGTCAAGTGCTGCGCCGCGGCCTCGACAAGGCCCACGACCTCGGGTACGCGTACTACGCGAGCTCTGATCTCGAGTACTTCTACTTCGCCGACAACGACCCATCGAAGCCCCCGAAGCCGCTCGACACCGCCAGCTTCTTCGATCTCTCCGCAGCCGACGCGGCCGGCGATCTGCGGCGCAAGACCATCGGGCACCTCGAGGCGCTCGGCATCCCGGTTCGCTACAGCCACCACGAGGAGGCGCCGAGCCAGCACGAGATCGACCTGCGCTACACCGACGCGCTGACCATGGCCGACTCGCTGATGACCTGTCGGCTCGTCGTGAAGGAAGTAGCGATGGAGCGGGGCATCTACGCCACGTTCATGCCGAAGCCGATTTCCGGTGTGCAGGGGTCCGGCATGCACACCCACCTCTCGCTCTTCAAGGGTGACCAGAACGCGTTCTTCGACGCCGATGACCAGTACTCGCTCTCGCCCACGGCCAAGAGCTTCCTGGCCGGTGTGCTGCGCCATGCCCGGGAGATCACCGCCGTCACGAACCAGTGGGTCAACTCGTACAAGCGGCTCGTGGTCGGGTACGAGGCACCGGTGTATGTGAGCTGGGCCCGCTACAACCGGTCTGCCCTCGTGCGCGTACCGCCACCGAAGAAGGGCAAGGACTCCTCCACCCGCATCGAGTACCGGGCTCCGGATCCGGCCTGTAACCCCTACCTCGCATATGCCGTGCTGCTCGCGGCCGGCCTGAAGGGCATCGAGGAGGGCTACGTGCTCGGACCGGAGCTCACCGAGAACCTCTACGAGATGACCCCCACGCAGCTGCGCGACGCCGGCATCGAGCAGCTGCCCGGTTCTCTGTCGGAGGCGGTCGATGTGATGGAGAAGAGCGAACTCGTCCACGACACGCTCGGGGAGCACGTCTTCCAATGGTTCCTGCGCAACAAGCGGGCCGAATGGTCGGCCTACAAGACCCATGTCAGCCAGTTCGAGCTCGACCGCTACCTGCCGACGCTCTAAGTCCGACTGAATCCGACGCTGATGACGCTCTCCCCGCTCCTCGTCTTCCCCGACCCGCCCCCCGCTGTACTCGTCCAGACCCTCGACCTCGCCGGCTACCGCTGGCTCGGCGTGGGTTCGGTCGGCACGGCAGAACGCATCGAGCCCGAGGACGGCTGGTCGGCGGCCATCATCAACGCCACCGAAGATCCCGAGGGCGCATGGGCACTGTGCCGTTCCCTGCGCAAGCGCGATATGCCACTCGATCCGCTGATGGTGCTCGTGAACGGCAGTCAGCTCGGTGATCTCGAGCTGCGGGAGGACCTGTACGACGACTTCTGCTTGTCGCCGTTTCACCCACGCGAGCTCGAAGCGCGGCTCAAGCACCTGCTGTGGCGATCCGGGAAGGGTGCGCGCCCGGAGCTCGTCGAGTACGGGCCACTCGTGCTGAACCTGGAGACGTACCAAGCCGTCATCGAGAAGCGCCCGCTCGACCTCACATACATGGAATACGAGCTGCTGAAGTTCCTCGCCACCCATCCTGGCAAGGTGTTCACGCGCGAGACGCTGCTGTCACGGGTGTGGGGTTACGAGTACTACGGCGGCGCCCGCACGGTCGATGTCCACATCCGGCGGCTACGGGCCAAGCTGGGCGAGGAGCACAACCTCATCCACACCGTTCGCTCGGTCGGCTACCGGTTCGGTACCAGCCGGTGGAACGCGTAGCGCTGCAGCAGGGCTCGGGCTACTGCTTGCTGAGGGGGACGAGCTCGGAACCCTCGAAGCGCTTCTCGGCATCGTCGGTGAGGAACCAGCCGTGCGCAGCCGCGACGAGCGCGCCCGAGAGGAAGAACCCGACCGGGAAGATGGCCACCATGAAGGCGATGAGGGCGATGGCACCGATCACGGGGCGACCACGCCGCCGGGGCCGGTATAGGCGGTGAACTCGATCTCCACCTGGGCGCCGAGTGCCATGGTGACGTTGCCGACAGTCGAGCGGGTCGGGCGGGTCTCACCGAGGCAGTCGACGTAGGCCGCGTTCATGGTCGGGAAATCGGCCATGTCGGCGAGGAACACCGTGCACTTGACCACGTCGGCCAAGGAAGCACTGGCCCGCTCGAGGAGGCCGGTTGCGTTGACGAATATCTGCCGGACTTGGGCGTCGACGCCGCCATCGACGAGCGCGCCGTCGAAAAGCCCGAGCTGACCGGCGGTGAAGACCCACTCACCGGCGCGCAGAACAGGCGAGTAAGGCCCAACGGGTTTCGACATGGGCGAAACCTACCGCGGGGTCAGGAGAACGAGTTGCCGCAGCCGCAGGTCCGCTCGGCGTTCGGGTTGTCGATCGCGAAACCGCCACCCTGCAACGCGTCCTTGTAATCGAGCGTGGCGCCCTTGAGCATGCCGGAGCTGGCCGGATCGGTGACGACCTTGATCCCGGCGTACTCCTTGACGATGTCGTCGTCGGCAACGTCGCCG
>JAYTFI010000666.1:0-1559 GCA_043734485.1 Acidimicrobiales bacterium
CGGGCCCCAACGTCTTTCGTCGCGAGGGAGACTACTGGTTTGTGCTGTTCGACGGGCACACCGACCGCGTGCGCGACCTCAAGGGCATGCGGTACCTCGCACGGCTCTTGGATGATCCCGGACGGGAGTTCCATGTGCTGGACCTCGTCGCGGCCGAATCCGATAGTACGGCTGCCCAGCGGCATGGTGGCCTTGCGGCCGGCCAGTCGCACAACGCATTCGGCGATGCGGGCGAGCTCCTCGATACGAAAGCCAAGGATGCATACCGCCGCCGGCTCGCAGAGATCGACGAGGACATCGAGCAGGCCGACGCCAGTGGGGACACCGAACGAGCAGCACAGGCCGACGCCGAACGCGACTTCCTCATTCAAGAGCTGTCGCGCGCGGTGGGCCTCGCAGGACGACATCGACGCGCAGGGTCCGCGTCCGAGCGTGCCCGAGCCGGGGTGACCCGTGCGCTCCGCCAGGCGATCGCCCGGATCAGTCAGCATCACCCACAACTCGGGGAGCATCTCGACCGCGCCATCCGCACCGGCACCTACTGTGCCTACCTTCCCGACCACAGCGGCCCGGTCGGGTGGAACCTCCGAGCCGAACCGCCCTGCGTCTAGGGCCGTCTAGGGCTTCGGTCTAGGGCAGAGTCCCGCAGGGAAGCCCAGGCGATCCTTACGCCGATTCTCGGTCAGGGCAGATCCGGGGGTCACGAGCACGGCAAGGGGCGACCTACAGCGCTCAAGCACCGTTTCGCCGACATGAAGCTGTGGCTCGTAGCTTGTCATGCCATCACCGATGGCCGCTGTTGGCGCTCTCCAGCGCGGCGTTCAGTGAATCGGCGTGCAGAACTCGGCGATGGTTGGATCGCCGAGCGAGAAGTTGTCGATCAGGACCTCGTCCGTGGACGTGTCGAGGACGGCATAGGACAGACGTCGGCCGTTGCGGTGGTCGCGGGCATCGCCGGCCGAGCCTGGGTTCACGACGAGGGCGCGCCCGATGCGGCGGGCCATCTGCGCATGCGTGTGGCCGATGATGATGAAGTCGGCGTTGACCTCGGCGAATTGCTCGAGCTCTGGCGACCACGGGTAGCAGTACTGCGTGTGGGGTGGGATCGGGCTCGCGTGTGTCATCAGCAGCGTCTTGCCGTCGATCTCGACCTTGATCGTGTCGGGCCGCTCGGCCATGTACCGGACGTTCTCCGGACGGACGTGGGCTACCTCACGCGCCCGTGCGCCACGATGGTCGAGCATCACGTGCTCGTGGTTGCCGAGCACGTAGCGCGCTCCACGGTCCCGGAGCAGTTCGATCACCTCGTTGGAGAAGCGGTACTCGAACACGGCATCGCCTGCGCACAGCAGTTCGTCGACGTCACCCATGCGGGCCAGAGCAAGCGCTAGCGCCTCGGCGTTGCAGTGGATGTCGGACACGATGCCCAGGCGCATCCGTTCAGCCTCCCATTCCTCGGGCCTGCTGACCAGGTCGGTCTGGACGACGCGGAGTCTCGGACGACGTGCGCCGCGGTGCATGGCGTGAGAACCCCGCCGGACGCCGGAACACCCCCGGTC
>JAYTFI010000667.1:0-8923 GCA_043734485.1 Acidimicrobiales bacterium
CCGCGCCGAGAAGACTGAGCGAGCGGTTCGCACGTCGTCTCGGCACGGCTGGACACGGTAGCGGCCACCGGCCGACGGCTACTCCGTCGGACCGGCGACAACCTCTTCGACCGTCGGCGGCTCGGCGAGTCCTTCCACCGCCCGGAAGGCGATTTCTCCGTCGACGTTGTCGACGATGATCGTCATACCGGCCGTGAACTCCTTCCACAGCAGCTTCTCGCTGAGCGGATCCTCCACGTAGCGCTGAACAGCACGCCGCAGTGGACGGGCGCCGAGCGTTGGGTCGTACCCTTTCTCGGCCAGCAGCACCTTCGCCTCGGGTGTCAGCTCGAGGCCGATGCCCTGCAATTTGAGCTGACCGGTGACGCGCTGGATCATCTTGTCGACCATCAGCACGACCTCCTCGCGGGAGAGCTCGTGGAAGACGATCGTCTCGTCGATTCGGTTCAGGAACTCGGGTCGGAAATGCGCCTTGAGGGCCTCGTTGACCTTGGCCTTCATCTTCTCGTAACTCACCGCCTCACTCGACTTGGAGAAGCCGAGGTTGGCTTTGCGCAGGTCGGCGGTTCCGAGGTTGGACGTCATGATGATGACGGTGTTCTTGAAGTCCACGGTGCGGCCCTGGCTGTCGGTCAAGCGGCCGTCCTCCAGGATCTGCAGGAGCGTGTTGAACACGTCGGGGTGGGCCTTCTCGACCTCGTCGAAGAGCACCACCGAGAACGGCTTGCGGCGCACGGCCTCGGTGAGCTGGCCGCCTTCGTCGTAGCCGACATAGCCGGGGGGCGAACCCACGAGCCGCGAGACGGTGTGCTTCTCCTGGTACTCCGACATGTCGAGCGCGATCAGCGCCGCTTCGTCACCGAACAGGAACTCCGCCAGCGTCCTCGCCAGCTCGGTCTTGCCGACGCCGGTCGGGCCCAGGAAGATGAACGAACCGCTCGGACGCTTCGGGTCCTTCAGGCCGGCCCGGGTGCGGCGGATGGCCTGGCTGACGGCCTTGACGGCGTCGTTCTGGCCGATGACGCGGTTGTGCAGCTCGTCCTCCATGCGCAGGAGCTTCGCGGTCTCGCCCTCGGTGAGCTTGTAGACCGGGATGCCGGTCCACATGGCGAGCACTTCGGCGATGGCCTCCTCGTCGACCTCATCGAACAGGTCCACGCCGGCCTCCTTCCACTCCTTCTCCTTGACCGTCTTCGTCTCGAGAAGTTCCTTCTCCTGGTCGCGGAGCTTCGCGGCAGCTTCGAACTTCTGGTTCTCGATCGCGTCTTCCTTGTCCTTGCGGACCTTCGCGATCTCGTTCTCGAGTTCCTTGTAGTCCGGCGGCGTCTTCATGCGCTTGATGCGCAGGCGTGCGCCGGCCTCGTCGATCAGGTCGATGGCCTTGTCGGGGAGCTGACGGTCGGCGATGTAGCGGTCGGCCAGGTTGGCGGCGGCGACGAGGGCCTGATCGGTGATCGTGACTCGGTGGTGGGCCTCGTAGCGATCGCGTAGGCCTTTGAGGATCTCGATCGTGTGCGCCACCGTGGGCTGCTCGACCTTGATCGGCTGGAAGCGGCGCTCGAGCGCGGCGTCTTTCTCGAGGTGCTTTCGGTACTCGTCCGTCGTGGTGGCACCGATGGTCTGCAGCTCGCCACGGGCCAGCATGGGCTTGAGGATGCTGGCCGCGTCGATCGCGCCTTCGGCCGCCCCGGCACCGACGAGCGTATGGATCTCGTCGATGAACAGGATGATGTCGCCGCGGGTTTTGATCTCTTTGAGGACCTTCTTCAGCCGCTCCTCGAAGTCGCCGCGATAGCGGGAGCCGGCCACGAGCGCGCCGAGGTCGAGCGTGTAGAGCTGCTTGTCCTTGATGGTGTCCGGCACGTCGTTGGCCACGATGCGCTGGCTGAGACCCTCGACGATGGCGGTCTTCCCGACGCCCGGCTCGCCGATGAGCACCGGATTGTTCTTGGTGCGACGCGAGAGGACCTGCATGATCCGCTCGATCTCCTTCTCGCGACCGATGACCGGATCGAGCTTCTTCTCACGGGCCATGGTGGTGAGGTTGCGGCCGAACTGGTCGAGCACGAGCGAACCCTGAGGCGCCTCACCCGAGCCGCTGCTCTGACCGACGCCGGCCGATGCGGGCGTGCCGCCCTTCTCCCCGCTTGTGCCGCCGCTCTGGTAGCCGGACAGGAGCTGGATGACTTGCTGGCGGACGCGGCTTAGATCGGCGCCGAGCTTCACGAGCACCTGAGCCGCCACGCCCTCGCCCTCACGGATGAGGCCAAGGAGTATGTGCTCCGTGCCGATGTAGTTGTGGCCGAGCTGCAGCGCCTCACGAAGCGAGAGCTCGAGCACCTTCTTCGCTCGGGGCGTGAAGGGTATGTGCCCTGACGGGGAACTCCCGCCCTGCCCGATGATCTCTTCCACCTGGGCGCGGACGCCCTCGAGGGAGATCGAGAGCGATTCGAGCGCCTTCGCGGCGACGCCCTCACCCTCGTGGATCAGGCCAAGGAGTATGTGCTCCGTGCCTATGTAGTTGTGGTTGAGCAGCCGCGCTTCCTCTTGTGCGAGGACGACGACGCGGCGGGCTCTGTCGGTGAAGCGTTCGAACAACGGAGTGCCTCCGATGGGTTGAGGCGATGCGATTTGGTCCCCCGCGGAGCCGAAGCTTCACGGGTGTGTCTGTCAGTGTACCGGCGGCCTGCGATTACACGGCCCATTGGACGCTGGTGAACACGAGATACCAAACCCCGAGCGGCGCTCGGTTCATCCTTTCGATGGGGATTGCCGGGTTGACAGTGGGTTCTCGTAGGAGTTGTTCGTCCCATCGGCACCTGCTGGACTGGTCCTGAGCGGTTCCGTTCCCCGGCGGGTACCGGATTGTGCAGGAGCCGTCGACCGGCAGGGCGGCAACCCGAACCAAGGACCTCCCGAACCAAGGGCCTCCCGAAAAGCGCCGGACCAATCGCATTGAACGGCGGGTCGCGTAGCCTTAGCGGCGTGTCCACGTCGCTGCCGCTCGACCTCCCCCAGCTCGAGCCCGATCTCGCCCGCGTCGAAGCCGCGCTCCGCCAATCCGTGACCACCGACGACGCCTTTCTCACCGAGGTCGCCCAGAGTCTCGTCATCGCCGGTGGCAAGCGCATCCGGCCGGTCCTCGCGCTTGCCGCGGCTTACTGCGGGGCCGGCGCGGCCAGCGACGACGTCGTCCAGGGCGCAGTTGCGGTCGAACTCGTGCACCTCGGATCGCTCTACCACGACGACGTCATGGACGAAGCCGACACCCGCCGCGGGATCGGTACCGCCAACGCCCGCTACGGCAACTTCGTGGCCATCGTGGCCGGCGACTTCTGCCTGGCCAAGTCGGCCCAGATCGCGGCGTCACTCGGCGTCGAGGTCAGCGCGCTTCTCGGCTTCACGATCGGGCGGCTGTGCGAAGGCCAGGTCGGCGAGCTGCAGACGCTGTTCAACCCGGCCCGCCCGGAACTGTCGTACCTCTCATCCATCGACGGCAAGACCGCATCGCTCATGTCGACGGCCTGTCGCATCGGTGCCATAACCAGCGGTCTCGCCCGCGAGCAGATCGATGCGCTCACGGTCTACGGCCAGCGCGTCGGCATGGTGTTCCAGATCGTCGACGACATCCTCGACCTCGTTGCCACCGACGAGGAACTCGGCAAGCCGGCCGGCAACGACGTCGTCGAAGGCGTGTACACCCTTCCGCTATTACGGGCGCTCCAAGATCCTGCGGTGGGCGACGAGCTGCTGGCCATGATCGGCGGGCCGGTCGAGCGCTCTGCGGTCGACCAGATCCGCAAACTGGTCCGGGCATCGAGCGGCGTCGAGTCCGCAGTCCACGACGCCCGTCGATTCGCCGATGAGGCCCGGGCGGCGATGGACACGCTGCCGGCCGGGCCCGCCCGCAACGAGCTGGCCGGCTTCGGTCACCTCCTGATCGACCGCCTGCCGCCGTTGTAGGCGGGGCCGGCCGCGACTGACAGCCTCGCAGGAGACTCCGTCGGTGCTGCCCGCCCGACTACCTCTTCGTGGTCGGCTTCTTCGTGGTCGGCTTCTTCATGGTCGTCGGCGTACCGACCACCTCCCCGCCGACCACCGTCTTCACCGGGTCTGCCCCGGCGGCGACCGCCACCACCACCACGGTCGGGGCCGTCGACATCTTCGTAGTCCGCTTCGGCGCAGTGCTCGTGGCCAGCACGGAACCGGGCTTCGGCGTCGTCGGCGGCACGGTCACTGCGGCCTGCACAACGCCCGCGTCACCAGTGAGTGCGGCTTCGGGCCCCGTTTCGGTTGCCGTCTCCACCGCCCCTTGCGAACTCGCCTCGACAGCAATGTCGAACCACGAGGACCGGAGCGAGTATGCGTTCATGAGCTCATTGCCGGTCATCGAGGCGGTGCCTTGGGTGAAGGTCAGCGCGACCCTGGTCGCCCGCCCCCCTCCCTCCCCGAATCCATCACGGGATGCGACCGTGATGCTGACGAGGGAGCCGAGCTTTCGGCCTTTCTCCAGACGGCTCGCTTTCAGCCGCACGGTCCATGACCGATTGGGGTTGTTGGTCACGAGATCACCCTCGTCGAGGACTGGCGGGAAGACGCCAGGCGCGGTGAAGCCGCCTGTCGACGCCGAGAATTCCGTCCTGATCGGGGTGCCGGACTTCGGGTCGACACGGATCTCGTTGGCCGTCTCCGCGACGGCCCGATCCGTTCGGGGATCCTCGAGCGACGTGAACTGGTTTGCGGCGTAGCGACCCCGCCCGCCGTAGACCTGGCAGGCCGTCGTGTCGCAGGTGTTCGACAGACTGCTGCGCTTCTCGGCGGCGGCATAGGAGCGGGCCGCAACGGCCTGGGCCTTGACCGCCTCAAGCGCCGTATCGCCCCAACTCGCGGCGATCTCGCGGGGCACGACCCCCCGGAGATACGCATCGAGCCCGACCAGGTTCACCGTCTTCTGACCCGGCTTCGCATCGACGGTCAGCAGATCCCCGCGGTAGACGTGACGACCGTTCTTCCCTTCGCAGATCTGCAGCATCTCTGCGGGTTCGTCGGCACCCGCCGCAGGGTCCGCCGGACCGGCGCTGACGGTCACGGATCGCGTGACAACCGGCGGCCTGGGGATCCACGGGCCGTTGCAGGCAGGCCCGTCGCTGATCTGGAATCCACCTGCGACGAGCTCGATGCGGACGGCGGCCGGTGAGCCGGTGAGCAGCGGCGGGACCGTAGGCGGTGGCTCCGAAGTCCCCGATGCAACCGTCACCGCAGCCTGGACTCCGAGCCCCGCCACGTCGGACTGCGCGCCGGCCATGGAGGGCGGCAGCGTGAAGCCGGGCTGACCTTCGATCGCGGTGTACGCCCGACCCCTCGGTTGGTACACGATGAGCGCCTTGCCGTCGAGCGCCGCGAGCCGAACGCCGATCGCGGATTGGGGAGAGACCGCCCCGGCCGCGGTTCCGCCGTAGAAGTGATCGAGGATCTGGCGGTAGTTCCAGCCTCTGTCGCGGGCGTATCCGAACGCGCCCCACTGGCCAAGGCCGCGTCCGTGGCCGAAGCCACGCCCCTGGATGACGACGAAGTGCTCCACCGGGGCCGTGGTCGTGGTCGTGGGTGCGACTGTGATCGCGGGTGTGTTCCCCGGCGGCCCCGTGCCGTCCGCACCGGGTAGGACAGAAGACGGCATAGAAGACGCAACGGGAGGCGCAGTATCGACCGTCTGCGCCAACACCGGTGGCGCGTTGACAAGGCCCGTAGGGACGGACGAAACAGCGGCGGCCAACATCACGATGGCGGCGGGGAAGTACCGCAAGCGCACATCCTCGTTCTAACCGACCGTCGGGCCCTCAAGACGCAACCGGAACAGGCGACCGCAACGAGCGGTCGGCGCGTTCCTCGTTTCTCTTCGAACAGCGGACTTCGCGCCGATCGATATGGCGGTGAAGTTGGGTTCGCTGCGACCGCGGTATGAAAGCACGCGACTGCTCTCTGTGGCTGTCGTCGTTGTCGTCCTTCTCGCCGTCACCCCCGCGAACGGGATTCGAGCGTCGGGCTGGCCTTCGCAGAGGACCTGAAGGACAGTCGTGATCCGGACGCGCTGATGCGCCTCGCCGAGGCTCTGCGGTCCGCACTCGAACAGAACGAGTTCGAGCTCGTCTATCAGCCGCTCGTCGTGACATCGACTGGACGGATCGCGAGCGTCGAGGCCGACGCTCAGCGCTCGTCCGGGTGCTGCCGCGGTCTCGACGCTGTTGCAGTAAAGACCGGACCCTTCACAGGTTCTTCTCGTAGACGAGACGGAGACCATGCAGCGTGACCCACGGGTCGTTCTTCATGATCTTCAGGCTGTACTGGGAGATGATCGCCCCGAGCCCACCGGTCGACACGATCGTGCACTTGCCGATCTCGACCTCGATTCGCTCACACATGCCGTCGACCATCGACGCGTACCCGTAGAGGGCACCTGACTGGAGCGATTCGGCCGTCGACCGGCCGATCACATTGCGCGGCTCGGTGAGCTCGACCCGGCGCAGCGCCCCGGCCCGCTGGAAGAGCGCTTCGAGGGAGATCTCGACACCAGGGAAGATCGCCCCGCCCAGGTACTCGCCCTTCGGCGAGATGGCGTCGAACGTCGTCGCCGTGCCGAAGTCGACCACGATCGTCGGGCTGCCGTAGCGGTCGACCGCGCCGACGGCGTTGGCGATGCGGTCCGCACCGACCTCCTTCGGATTGTCGTAGAGCACCGGCATCCCGGTCTTGACCCCCGGTTCGAGCACGGTGGGCTGCCAGCCGAGGTAGCGCTCGCACATGCGCCGGAGATGCGCTGTGGCCCGGGGCACGCCGCTGCAGATGGCCACGCCGCCGATGTCGTCGCTGTGGAGCCGTACACCTTTCTGCGCCAGGAACTGGCCCACGAGGAGGGCCAGTTCGTCTGGGGTGCGCTCGGCGTTGGTGGCGATGCGCCAGTGGTCGGCGAGTTCGCTTGCATTGGTGTGACCGCGCTCATCGCAGGGGTAGACACCGATGACGGTCTGGGTGTTTCCGACGTCGATGACGATGACCATGGCGGCGCAGCGTAAAGCGTCCGGAAGTCGCACTCCGCAACTACGAGCCGGACCGATACTCCCGGGTCACTGCTGCCACCCGGATCGCCCAACTTTCATACCACCGCTCGCGGCCGAGGCGCTGCGCCTCCAGATGCTCGGCGTTGCGCTTCCACGCCTGTGCGGACGTCTCGTCGGTCCAGTAGGACACGGTGATCCCGAAACCGTCGGTGCCGCGAGCACTCTCGATGCCGCGATATCCAGGCTGCAGAGCAGCAAGGGCCTCCATCCGATCAGCCGTAGCGTCGTAGCCGTCGTCACCATCGCCGTGCGGAGAAGCCGGCACACGGCGTGTCGAGCTGAAGATCACGGCGCAGTAAGGCTCCATGCGCCGACGCTACGACGGGAGCAGCCGGTACCGGCTGTCTTTCGGGTTCGACGGGCCGACCGCCGTTCGCCGAGCACGCGACCGATTCTTCCCAGTACCGTCCGCCCATGCGCGACACGATCGACTCCACGCTCCTCGCCGAGGCGGAAGGCCTCCTCGACGAGGCGACGGCGCTACGCCGCCACCTCCACCGCAATCCCGAGCTCGGCTTGCAACTTCCGCGGACCCAGGAACGCCTCCTGGACGCGCTCGCGCCGCTCAGGCTCGACACCCGCCGGGGGTCGACCACCACGAGCGTGACGGCCACGATCGACGGCGACCACGACGGTCCGACGATCCTGCTACGTGCCGACATGGACGCGCTTCCGCTGCACGAGGACACCGACGTCGACTTCCCTTCCGACGATCCCGACACGATGCACGCTTGCGGCCACGACCTCCATGTGTCGATGCTGGCCGGCGCAGCGAAGCTCCTCCATGACCGCCGAAAGGACCTCCACGGCCGAGTCCTCCTGATGTTCCAGCCCGGCGAAGAAGGCCACCACGGTGCCCGGTTCATGCTCGAAGACGGCCTTCTCGACGGCGTCGGCCCGGTCGACCGGGCCTTCGCCATCCACGTCACGACGAATGCGCCTACCGGGTTCGTCGCCCTCAAGGCCGGCTCCCTGATGGCGTCGGCGGATCGGATGCTGATCACCGTGAAGGGCCGTGGCGGTCACGCATCAGCTCCGCACTACGCACTCGACCCGATCCCGATCGCGTGCGAGATCGTCCAGGCGCTCCAGACCATGATCACGCGCCGCATCGACGTATTCGACCCGGGCATCGTCACCGTCGGGCGCATCACGGCCGGTACGACGAACAACGTCATCCCGGAGACGGCCGAGATCGAGGGCACCATCCGTGCCATATCCGAGGCCACACGGGCGAAGCTCCACTCGGGCATCCAGCGCGTCGCCGAAGGGGTCGCATCGGCGCACGAGGCCGAGGTCACCGTGGAGATCATCAGCGGGTTCCCGGTCACGATCAACGACGACCACGTCGCCGCCGAGGTGCTGCGCGTCGCCGGAGGGCTTCTGGGCCGCGAGGTCGTACGGCCGATGCCAAACCCGGTGATGGGTTCGGAGGATTTCAGCTACGTGTTGCAGAAAGTCCCCGGCGCGATGGCGTTCCTTGGGGCGACACCGCACGGGATCAACCCGTTCACCGCCCCGCCGAACCACTCGAACCGCGTGCGCTTCGACGAGACGGCGATGACGACCGGCATCGCCCTCTATGCGGCGATGGCCCTCGACCACCTGTCGGGCTGAGCCGCAATATCGTCGCGAGCGCCGGGAACCAGATCAGCCGACGATCACACCGAGGTTGTCGATCAACCGCGCCGGCCCGACCCGCGCCGCCACCAACAGCCGCACCTCGCCGACCAGAACATCGAGATCCTGCAGCGTGGCGCTGTCCACGACGGTTGCGTAGTCAACGATTGCTGACGGCTCCGTGGCCA
>JAYTFI010000668.1:0-4559 GCA_043734485.1 Acidimicrobiales bacterium
GCCCGGCTACCGCATCGCGGGCGGGTCCGACGAGGTGCAGCGCAACATCATCGGCGAGCGCGTGCTCGGCCTTCCGCCGGAACCGCGGGTGGACAAGAATCTGTCGTGGCGGGACACGCCGCGGTAGCAGCCCCTGCCGTCAGGCCGGCGTCGGGATCGGCGTTGCGATCGGCCCTTTGTTCGGCGTTGCGATCGTTCGACGCCAAAGGATCGTGTTGTCGACATGCAGATCCTTGGTCCAGCTCAGTTTGGCCTTTGTGCTCCAAGTGATGTCGTTGTAACCGCCCTTCACCTCGACCTCATCGGCCGAGTAGGTGCTCGCGTTCGTCCACCCACTGTCATCAAACGACGTGCTCTTCCAGCCAGTCGGCTCCGGGAGTATCCGGCTGGTGCAGGCCTGCTGCGGGCTGGCGGACTTCTCGCAGTAGGTGTTCAGCGGCACAGCGTGGACCACGAGGCCCTTCCACGAGGCATCCGTAGCGGCGACGACCTTTCCGGTGGTGAGGTCGGTGATCTGCGCGATCAAGCCGCCGTCACCCATCTGCTGCCGATCGGTGCCGATGTACTCGAGCCCGGTGTCGTTCTCCTTGAAGTCCTTCGCGATGACCCGCAGTTGCAGCGGATACGACGCTTCGAACGTGAAGGTCTCGGAGTTGAAAGAGCGCTCCGTGGTGATCGGGACCGAGTCTTCGCCGACCTTGGTGTCGCCGACGAACATCGCGAACCAGTTGTCTGCCCATACCTCGGCCCTGAACGTGTGGGGAGGCGTCGTGGCCGTCATCGCCTTACGGGTCGTGGTGGTCCGCTTCTTCGCCGCCGCGATCGCGGGGTCCGCCAGCACCGTCGCTGCTGCGAGTGCGGGTGCGAGTGCGAGCATGGCGGCGAAGCGGCGAGGATGGCGATGGCCGTGCATTCGGAACATGCGCATCAGCGTAGGAAGCGAACCTGAAGATCTGCTCGAGGCCGCACTGTCGAAGCGTCTCGGAGTCGATTGCGCGAACCGGCGATCGAGTAGGAAGCGGGGGTTCTCCGCGTCAGCGGAGGCGAGGCCCTCGCCCAGCTCCACGCTCGGCGTTCAGTCCGGTTTCCGCCCCAGACTTTGCGGTACACAAACACGACCGCTGGCCGGATCGCCTGCTCGGCTTGCCAGTTTGGTGGCGTCCGACGCCGGGGGTGGTGAGGAATGTGTACGCAGAAACTATGTAAGTTGAACACCTGCGATCAGCCGCTTGATGTGGCCGGACGAAACAGTCGGTGCGTGGACTATGAACCGAACGTCTACGCCATGCTCAGTCCATCTTATGTCCCATCCTTGGCTTGACGATACATAGACTCTTGTGCCTGGTCTCATTTCCAAGTCGACACGTGCAGTCGGTAGTGGTGCAGGATTGATAGCTCTATCGAGCTGGCCAGCAGACTCGGCGATTGCGATGATGAACTCGGGCTTGCCTCCGGCCATCGCTCGCATCCACACTCGGAAGAAGCCGGGCGCTTCGCGTGACGTGGAAGCGTTGGCGCCAAGCGAGAAGGCCGTTCCCTGCGCATTCTTGGACTCGATGAAACCGTCTGGGAGATAGGTGGCACGCAACCGGAAACCTAAGGGAAGCGGGCGCGCCACAGGCGGTTTCACACCCGTTGCCGGTGGCACGGGGGCCGGTGGTGATGAACGAGCCTGGCCGGAGGTGTTCGCACTAGTTGGCGGAAGTGCAACCGCTCCGCCGGGTGCGACTCCTTGCACCAAGGCGAAAAATACGGCGATAACCAGGCATCCATGGGTAGCTGATTTCATATTCATGCTAGGAATCCCGGGCGAGCGCAATATCCCATACTATCGTATGGAACAGCGATGTCGCAGGCTCGGTTCAAACGAAAACCCGCGTTCCCCTTCTCCGCGCTAGCGGGAGGGCAGAGGCCGAGTGCGCTGTTCGACCATGATCCTGTTCAGCCCACAATGGTGGCCGGGTCGAGTCCGCAGTGGTTAGGTGTTCGCTAAGGTTCGTGCGGCTGCGATGACGTCTTTGCAGTGTCCGTCGCGGATGGCCGTCCCTGCCGGTGTGGCGGGTCGAGCGACGGCCGAGGCCGGCGTCGTGGGTTCCACCGGCTGTCCGGTTGCCACGACACCGACGTTCTCGACGTCGAACACGCCGACACCCGCTCAGGCCTGGAACAATAGCTTCGATCGGAACTCGCCGCGCTTCACGTGAATCCGTCCATGGCAAAGGCTAACGGCCATGCTCGCGGTCGTCGCCGCGCTCGGCGACTTCGCCGTGCGGGCTTCGTTGCCGCGCGGCCGGGCGCGGTGGGCACCTGTGCGGCGGCGGTCACAAACGCAAAGGCGAGGACGTGGCGTCGTCGATGTGACGGTCTGTTCGATTCCATGCGGCGGCCGTAGGGAGTAAAATCTCAGGGTTCGCGGAAGTTCGGCGGTGATCGGTAGCCTGAGCCGAGTCGGCTGATCGGCGTACATCGGTATTCGGAAATGGTGCTGAAATGCGCGGAGACCACGGAGAGGAACACCATGGCGGCTGCCGTTCTCGGCGACATCTTTCGAGCCTGCGAAGTGCTGCCGGTCGCCTCGCGTCTGCGCATCGCTGAGCTCCTCCGAGTGACGGGTCTCCCCACGGCAGCGCACCCTGAAGAATTCCGGGCTCTCCCGCTTCCCGATGCGGCCGACGCGCTGGAGGTGTTGCGGGCGGCAATCGTGTCGGGCCTCGGCCATGCGAACATCGAAGCACTGGCCGAGGCCCGCCTCGTCGATGTGATCCCCGCCCTCGGCGACGCACCCGGAGGTCCGAAGGCATCGCGTTCGATTCGGGTCACCAACGCCCTCGACGCGAACGGCCCGCCGACCTGGGCCCGCCTCGGCCCGTCGACGCTGGGCGAGATCACGGCCATGCCCGGTGTGGGCAAGCGCTCGCTCGCCGCGTTGCTGGAGCTCGCGGTCGGCGTCGCCATCGGCAGGTGTCCGATCAAGGCGGCATCCGTACCTGGCGACAATCTGGATGCGGTGCTCGTACGGGCGTTGGAGGAAGCCGGGGACACGCGCAGCCGCCTGATCTTCGAGCAGCTCGTCCTCCCGATCGAGGAAACCATGAGCACCACATCTGTGGCCGCGTTGCTCGAGATCGGCCACCAGCGGGTCCGGCAGCTGCGAGAACAGTCAGTCGAACGAGTCCGCTACGCAGCCCTCGCCCAAAACGGCGAACAGCCCGCAGTCGTGCACCCGGTCGTCGCACAGCTGGCCGATCGTCTGGGAGTCGTCGCACCGCGTGCGGAACTGGACCAGGTCCTGTCGGAGATCGGCCTGCCCCCACTCCCGGACACGCGATCGCAACTGATGGTCTGGCTGGCCGGACCCTACCGAGCGCTCGGTGACGCCCAACCGGGCTGGGTTGCGAGAGATCCCGCAATGGTCATCTCGGACACCGCTCGGGTGCTCTGCGAAGACGGCGGTGTCCGGCTCGGCGATCATGTGCGCGACGACCTGGCTTCGATCGGCGTGTCGGCGGATCACGTCGATGCCTGGCTCGCCGCGCAAAGCGTCCGGTTCGTCGACGACGTCGTCGTGCTGACAGCAGGTTCCCCGCTCGCAGTAGCCGAGCGTCTACTGGCCGCAGCCGGAAGCCCACTGTCCACCGATGAACTGTGCGCTCCGGATCAGACCGCCGGGCCACTGAGCGTTCAAGCGCTGTCGCGCGACCGGCGCTTCGCACGCGTCGGGCCCGACGAATGGGCGCTGTCGGAATGGGGAGCGGTTGCGGCGGATGAGGGGCATGAAGCGGGCACGCTGTCGCTGCGGATCGAGGTCGACGCGGGGGTGCTGGCCGGCGCCGGCGGTACCCTCCCGCTAGCGTTGGCCCGGTCCCTCCGGCTGACCGACGCCACACGGCGCACGTTCGCCAGCCGATATGGGCCGCTGCACCTCACCTTCGACGGCACAACCGCCAACCGTGGCTCCCTGCGGCCAATCGCGCTCGCAATCGGGGCGATGGCCGGCGAGGTGCTGACCATCGGCTTCGATCCGGTCGGCGACTCCCTGATCGTGGAGCTGACGGCATCGGGCCGCCCCGTAGGATCACTGTTCTGAACTCCCTCGATCCCCTGATTCCGGAGCACGCATGTCGACGAACGAGACCCTCGAAGGCGCACTCGACGCGCACGAGCGCGAAGCCGATGCGCTCATACGAACAATCGGCTCGGCGCTGAAGGAGGCGAAGAAGATCAAGGCGGCCGCGGCATCGGGTCAGCTCCGCGAGCTCCGCAACGCAATGGAAGCAGTGCTGCGCTCCTGTGATCAGGCCGGCGTGAAGGCGCTCGAAGTCCGTGAGGGCTGGACGTTCGACGAGCAGTCCTACTTCGTCAGCGGAGGGTACGCGAAAGAGGTGCTCGGGCTGGCGGCGGTCGAGGGCGTGCAGGTGTACGAGTCCGACGACCGCATTCTCAGCTATCCCGCGATCGTGCAGATCTCGGCCTCCGACTCATCGGTGGTCATCGACAAGAAGAAGGACCGGTCGGTCCGTCCCTCGGTGCTCGTGCGCACGCTGAAGGCGCTCCAGTCG
>JAYTFI010000669.1:0-5682 GCA_043734485.1 Acidimicrobiales bacterium
CTCGTAAACGTTGCCGTCTGGACCCCGATAGTGGTTCCAGACCGTTCCGCCATCGCGCTGCGGATCGCCGATGAAGCTGATGCCGGCCGCGAGCATCGCGTCGCGGCTAGCGTCGAAGTCGTCGACCACGAGGCCGACGACCGGGCCGGTCCCGAAGAACTGGTGGTCGGCGTCGTCCTCTGCGTAGATATGGATCGATGTCCCATCGTCCGCCTTGAACCAGGCGGCGCCCGAGGGCTGAAGAACCGGCTGGAGGCCGAGCACGTCCCGGTACAAAGCAGTCATCTGCTCAAAGGCATTCGTCCGGACGCCAACGAACCCGATTGATCGAACCATGCTTCCTCCACCGATGCAACGCCGGACCGACGCCGAGACTCACGAGACCATACTGGGAAGCGGCGCGCCGTCGCGGCGCGTTCGATGCGCGCGCTGCCGGAAAGCGATCGGACGCCCCGCGAATGGCCCCTCGCATCCGAGCAGACCCGGCTCGACCTGGACCGCTGGTGCCAGGCCCTCGAGGACCGGACGGCGGAGACTCAGGGCGACACGAGCGACGACCCACCAGACTGGGAGGAGCTGCTGAACGCCGCCGTGGACAGCCTTGGCCTGCCGCTCCGCCGGCAGGAACATCTTGTCCGGGCGATTCACGCCCTCGCGTTCGCGGCCCACATCGACCAGGGTTCTCCCCAATCCGTGCGCGATGAGGCCGCACACGGCGAACGACAACGGACGCCGTGATCGTGTTCGGGGTGCTCTGGGGAAGAAACGCGCAGTGAGCCCCGCGAACAGGCGGATGCGTCGCCTCGTGCGGCCCCGGCGCTCTCAAGCGTCAGGATCACCGCTCCAGCGACCGCCGGAGCGGCTTAACGATATGGGGGTTATATCGTCAGCACGGTCATCGAGCCACTATCGAGACAGCTGCTCGCGCCTCGGACGAAGAACGCCGTGCCCGGCCCGATAATGGAGGACCGTCGAGCTAGAGGCGGCTCAGGATCTGGGCCTTCTTCGCCTCGAACTCCGCGGACGATCAGGGCACCATCGGCGAGCTGGTCTGTGGAGGCGGCCCGGCAGCTCGGCGCGATGCGACGGGCCAGATGCCATTGATCTGGTGGAATACACAGGCGTTCGAGCTGATCGGCCGCGGCTTCGCCGATTGGTCGGCGCGGTCAGCCGACGGGCAGCACCGAGACGATCGCGTCCCACGAGTCATCATCTGGATCGCCGCTGCGACGCGCGAGGATGGTGCCGTCGCGACGCACGACGAGCGCGTGGACGTCTTCGCCGCCGGGGATCGCCAACGCCCGCTGGAAGGCTGCCACATTCGTATAGACGGTGATCGTTCGCGCCAGGATATCGGGGTCGCCGATACCGGCTGTCATGCCGCCGTCGATGAGGCGGCGTGCCGGCCGCCAGGCGGTAGACAGGACGGGCACCTCCACGACCGCGACAGGCAGGAGCCCCGTGGCACCCCGGGGGGTCGGTGGGATCCCGGCCGCCACCGCGCGGGCGATCCAGTGGTCCACGCGCTCCTGGTGCCATCGCTTGAAGGCCACGACCGCCAGGGTGAGCTCCGCGGGGAAGTCCCGGGGCAGCGCCACCTCGAGACCCAACAAGGAGCGGCCACCGACTTCTGGGAACCGGGCCGCGGTCTCGGCACCGTTTCCTCCCTTCACCGCCATCATGCCTCCATCCTAGTCCACGGTTGGCCGACGACAGGATCGACCAGACCGGGCAGGACCTTGGTTCAAGCCGAGTGAGGGTATACCTGACGCTCGACACCAGCTCGTCTTCGGTCTTCCTCTCCGAGACGCGATCGTCTTGCCGTCCGTGGACGTCGCTTGCTATCGAGGAAGGCCCGGCCCGGTGCGCCCGGGAAGCAGAAGGCCCGCCGGCACGGCGGGCCTTCTCGGATACTTCGTTTCGTTGCTAGCGGCAGACGAGTCGGCCCGCCACGGATCGTCCTAGCGGTCGCCCTGCTCGTTGTTGCCTTCCTGGTTGTCGTCGCCGTGATGGTCGGCCTGCGGCGCAACGCACGCCGAGCCGAACAGGACGCCGGTGAGATCCGGCGCGCCGAAGACCGCGGTCAGTGCTCCGGCGGCGGTGCTGGTGAAGCGGAGATCGGCAGTCACGGCGCACGGTCCGCTCGTGAACGACTTGACGTTGGTCAGGTCGAACAGCGGGATCCGGCCCAGGCGCTTGCCGTTGAGCGCCGCCCGGGCGGTCAAGGTGGCACCCTTGATGTTGTAGCGGGTCAGGGCGAGCTTCGTGCCGTCGGCGCTCGTGAGGGCGATGCCGCCGGCGTGCTTGATGACGCCATTCTCGATGTCGATGATCGGGAAGGTGGCCGTGACGACGCCGCCGCTGGCGGCGATGACGCCGGGCTTGACCGCGGAGGGCGTAAGGCCAAGGCCGACGATGGCCCCGAGGGTCCCATTGTCGATGGTCACGATCGTCGAGCCCTGGTTGTCCCCGCCATCGTGGGCGAACGTTGGGGCGGCGGACGCCAGCAGACCGATGCCGATAGCGGCGCTCGCGGCAAGTCGGAGGATGCGGTTCATGAAGGTGGCGACTCCTATCCCTGGTGCCGGCCTGACCGGGCCTGGCTCGGTCGCCGCTGGCTGGGTGACGGCGGCACTCAGCCCCCTCTTCGGCCCGCGTGGTGCGGCAGATTGGATGAAACTGGTCGGGTTGTCGCGCCGATGAGGAGGGTCGCGGACGCGATTCGGCCGTTCTCGGTCCGAATGTCCGGGTTGCGGCAGCGATCAGAACGTGGCACGTACGCGACGGATGCCCGTGTGGTCGTGTCTTGGCCGTCGTCGGGTTCAGGGCACAAGGGGGTCGCGCCTCGGTTGCCGGGCGTCATGGACGGGTCGGCGGGCGTCGCCATTCCCGACGATCTGAGTCCTCTTGAGTTGATCGAACGCCGCCCATGATCGAATCGCCGGTAGGCGCGATCAGGTTGCCCAGACTGACGCCCGCTCGGCCCGTTTCTCCCAAACGGTCGTTAGGCGATCCCGGTGCCAGGATCCAGGCGAGCTGCGCAATTGTCGTCGCCTCCACCCTGGATCGCGCATTCGCCAGATGCGGTTCTGCGCCTGCCGGACGGGTCACAGGCGAATAGCGCGATATCCGCCCGCGAGATCCTGCCGCCTGAATGCGAAGTGGGCTACTCGAACCACGTGGCCTGGGTCCCAGTGAGGCTGTCCACTAGCGGCATGGCCAGCGCCACGACCCCAAGCGCCCCAGCAACCGCGATGGTCAGGAGCCCGACGACCGAGAGGTCGGGCGTAACGAAGCCGGCGGAGAAGGACCGGAAAAGGAGCTGGGCGACCCCCACCCCGAGCAGGGCCGAGAGTGCGGCGACCGCGATCAGCGGGGCGGCCGCCTCCAATAGCAGCACTGCCTTGAGGCGTCGCAGGGGCATCCCCGCGAGCCGCAGCAGCGCGAATGGCCTGCGCCGCTCGACGAGCCCGGTGATGACGGCGATCGCGAGCGTGGCGCCCGCAAGCAGCATCGCGCCTATCACCCCGAGGGTCACCACCCGTCCCAGCTCGACGAACCGCTTGGCCGCGTTCGTCGCGACCTGCGAGGCCGTCCACACGACGGATCCCGGCAGGTCGACCTCCACGACGGTTCGCGCCGCCTCGATGGCCGACGGGGTGCCGTCGGTCAAGATCGCGATCTGGCTGACCGGGAACGTGTCGGATGGCGTGACTGCGCGGGGATCGATGATGAGCGCCGGCAGGGCTAGCGGCGAGTCGGATGCCGTCGATGCCGGCGCGTAGCGGTCGATTGTGGCCGCGTCCACGTGGAGCCGAGCCTCGCCGAGCAATCGGCCCGGCGGCAGGTAGCCGCCCCCGACCGTCGTGAATGAGCCCGTTACGATCGCGTCCGTCACCGGCTTCCCACCGGGACCCAGGTGCACGAGCCCGGGCCCGCACTGCAGTCCCGAGACGGGAAGCGCGGCGACCAGCGAAGCGCAGTCCGCGATCACGCCCGACTGCTGATCGTCGCCCTGACCGACGGTCACCTCGCGAAGCGTGGCCACGGCCTGGACGCCGCCCGTCGCCGCGAGGTCATCGAGCGCCCGCTTCACCGCCGAGCTGTCGCCCGAGACACTGACCGTGAGAGCGTCCCTCGACCCCCCGACCGGCGAGGCGGCCGCAGCGAGGCTGGCGATCGAGAGGAAGACGCTGCCGATGAACACTGCCATCACGACCCCGCCGACCGCTCCGAACGAGCTATGCGGGTCATCGGAGAGGCGGCGGCCCGCCAGCAGCGCGACTGGCCCGCGGGCGAGCCGGGTAAGGATCCACCCGACCGCGGCGGTCAGCCACGGACCCGCGATCGCGATGCCCACAATGATCCCGAAGAAGCTGCCACCGAACAGCCACAGCAGCGGGCCTCCGACTCCCGTCGACGAGGCGAGCGGGCCGAGCACGCCGGCGAACACCGCGATCGAAACGACGAGGGGCACGAGCCGGCGCCGGCGCAGGGGACGGCGACGCTCGTGGCGGACCACGCCGAGGGGGGACACGAGGACCCGTCGAAGTGCCACGATCGCCGCCAGAACGCCCACGATCTGGACGACCACCAGGAGGAGCGCCGCCTCCCACGCGGGCGGCGCGATCGCCGCGGGGAACCAACTCAGGTAGTCGAGCGGGATCCGCGCGACGAAAGGGCGGAGGACGAAGAACAAGAGCATGCCGCCGAGGGCCCCGGGCAGGGTGGCGGCCAGCGCCTCGGTCGCCGCGAAGCCGGTGACCTGGCGGGACGTTGCCCCAACCAGGCGGAGCGCGGCGAGCCGCTGCTCGCGCCGCGCGGCGGACAGGCGCGTGGCCGTGGCAACGAACACCGCCACCGGCGCGAGCGCCCCGATCACCGCGACGATCACCAGCAGCTGCAGCAGGGGGTTGGTCGGTGTTGGGACCAAGCCCGTTCCGTTCAGCGCCTCGACGGCGGGAGCACCGTCGGCCCTGAGTGACGCGGCGTCGCGGCCGACGACAGCAAACAACTCGTCGGGTGCCCGGAGGCTATCCTCTCCGATGGTGCCCACCACCCGTCCGAAGCGGTCGCCGAGTTCGGAGGCCGGCTGGGCTGCAACCAGCGCGGCCAGGGCCGGCGATAGGAATGCCTCTCCGGCCCGCGGGACCGCCGGGATCCCTGGGGGCACTGGTGCGTCGACAGAGAGCGCCGCGACATCCGCGCGCACGATCAGCTGCCCGTGCCAGTAGTCGGCGGTCTTCCGCAGCAGCAGACCAGCCTTCGCCGTCTGCGGGTCCTCGCCGCTCGTGTCGCGCCACGCCGCGTGGTCATAACGCGTCGCCAGAGCAGGCCCAAACGAGAGCGCGAAGAGCAGGATTACCGTGCCAATCGCGACCGCCAGGGCGGTCAGCGCGATCGGCACCAAGCCGGTGCGGCCGTCCGCGCCCGCGAGGCGCAGGGCAAGCCGGATCACGTCGGCTCGTGCCCGCTGATCCGCCCGTCGCGGACGATGACCTCGCGGTGGGCATAGGCCGCCACGCGTGCTTCGTGGGTGACCAGCACGATGCTCGTCCCCTGTTCGCCGGCGGCCCGTGTCAGCAGCTCCATGACCTGCTCGCCGGCGAGGCTGTCGAGCGAGCCGGTCGGTTCGTCGGCGAAGACGACGGCCGGTTCGATGACGAGCGCGCGAGCGACCGC
>JAYTFI010000670.1:0-4478 GCA_043734485.1 Acidimicrobiales bacterium
GGCCAACTGCATCTACGTCCGCGGCAAGGACAACGACCCCGAGAACCCCACGTCGCCGGGTGAGCGCTTCGGCTTCGTCTACGAGATCAACTACCTGCGCTGCATCCACTGCGACCTGTGCGTCGAGGCCTGCCCAACGGAGGCCATCACCGAGTCGAAGATCTTCGAGTTCAGCTTCACCAACCGCAACGACGCGATCTACACGAAGGACGAGCTCGTCGTAGACGACAAAGGCCGCCCGCGGGTGCAGCCATGGGAGGACGGCCGCAACGCCGACAACGCGTTGTCCGGCTGGATGCGGGCCACGGCCCCCGGTGGCAACGCCGAGTTCGAGGGCGACGTGCTGTGGTCAGGCGACCTCGGCTCCGGCGAGCAGGCGGCGGAGCTGGGCCAGCCGGAAGAGGCGAAAACCGCTGCAGCCCGCCGGGCCGAAGTGGCCAAGGCCTTCGCTGCTGCGGCGTCGTCCAAGTCCTCAGGGCTTTCAGGCGGACACCACTAAATGGTCATCGACTGGATCGTCTTCCTCGCCGGCTCCGCGCTCATGCTGAGCGGCGGTGTCGGCGTACTCACACTGCGCAACCCCGTGCATGCTGCACTCTCGCTCGTCATGACGCTGTTCGGCGTCGCTGTGCTGTTCGTTTCGCAGGAGGCGCACTTCCTCGCCGTCGTCGAGGTCATCGTCTATGCCGGCGCCGTCGTCGTGCTCTTCTTGTTCGTCATCATGCTCATCGGCGTGGACAAGTCCGAAGACACCACCGGGGAACCGCTCCGGGGTCAACGACCGGCGGCGTTCGTGCTCGGTGCCCTTGCGCTGGCCGAGCTGGTTCTTATCAGCCGCGTGCACTTCGTCCTCGGTTCGCCCAGCACTGCCGGGCCCGCGAGCGGCGCCGGCACCAACGTCGAGAAGCTCGGCCGCTCACTGTTCACCCGCTACCTGTTCTCCTTCGAGATCACCTCGGTGCTGCTCGTCATCGCCGTGGTCGGCGCGGTCATGATGTCGCGCCGAACGACCTCCCTTCCCAACGAGAACGCGGCGCCATGAGCATCCTCGCAGCCACCGGTCACGTTGCGGGCGCGTGGTACCTCGCCGTTGCCGCCGTGCTGTTCAGCATGGGCGCCGTCGGCCTGCTGATCCGGCGCAACGTGCTGATCATGTTCATGTGCGTCGAGCTGATGCTCAACGCGGTGAACCTCACATTCGTCACGTTCGCCCGCATGTTGGACGACATCGGCGGCCAGGTCGTCGTGTTCTTCTCCATGGTCGTTGCCGCGGCCGAAGTCGTCGTCGGCCTCGGCATCATCGTCTCCATCTTCCGGCGCAAGAAGATCGGCGCAACTGCCGACAGCGCCAACCTCCTCAAGGGCTGAAGCCGTGCTCGATCTCGTCTGGCTCATCCCTGCCCTGCCGCTTGCCGGCTTTGCGGTCCTGCTTTTGTTCGGCAAGCGCATCGGCGAGCCGTTTGCGGGTTGGCTCGCTGCATCCATGGTGGGCGGTTCGTTCGCCGTCGCCGTCGCCCTGTTCGTCACCATCGCGGGCAAGAGCGAGGACGAGCGGGCCTTCACAAAGACGCTCTTCACGTGGCTGCCCTCGCTCGGCGTGAATGCCGCATTGCTGGTGAACCCGCTGTCGATCACGATGGTGCTCTTCATCACCGGAATTGGCGCACTCATCCACATCTACGCCATTGGCTACATGCACGGCGACGAGCGGTTCCCGAGGTTCTTCACGTACCTCAACCTGTTCGTCTTCTCGATGCTGATGCTCGTGCTGGCCGACAACTTCGTGCTGCTCTTCCTCGGCTGGGAAGGCGTTGGTACGTGCTCATATCTTCTGATCTCGTTCTGGTTCGAGCGCGACTCGGCGGCAAGTGCAGGCAAGAAGGCGTTCGTCACGAACCGCATCGGCGACTTCGGCCTCATGGGTGCGATGTTCCTGATCTTCCAACACACTGGCTCGCTGCAGTACAACACCGTCTTCCGCTACGTGGACGAGCACGGCATCACCAAGGCCACAGCCACCGCCATCTGCCTGCTGCTGTTCCTTGGTGCGGTCGGCAAATCGGCCCAGCTCCCGCTTTATGTGTGGCTGCCCGACGCCATGGAGGGCCCAACGCCGGTGTCGGCCCTCATCCATGCGGCCACCATGGTCACGGCCGGCGTGTACCTGATGGTCCGCATCCATCCGCTGCTCGAGCTCAGTTCGTTCACGTTGCACCTCATCGCCTGGGTCGGTGCCATCACCGCGCTCCTCGCGGCCACCATCGCAACGTCGCAGGACGACATCAAGCGAGTGCTTGCGTACTCGACGATCAGCCAGCTCGGCTACATGTTCCTGGCCGTCGGCGTACAGGCCAACACCGCAGCGATCTTCCACATGGTCACGCATGCGTTCTTCAAGGCGCTGATGTTCCTCGGTGCCGGCTCCGTCATCCACGGCATGCACGGCTTCCCGGACGAGCAGAACATGAAGAAGATGGGCAACCTCAAGAAGTGGATGCCCGTCACTGCCGGCACGTTCCTCATCGGCTGGCTGGCCATCGCCGGCGTGCCCCCGTTCGCCGGCTTCTGGTCGAAGGACGACATCCTCCTCGGCGCCTGGCATGACAACAAGGCGCTGTGGGCCATCGGCCTCGCCACTGCACTGCTCACGGCCTATTACATGACGCGTCAGATCGTGCTCGTGTTCTTCGGCAAGGAGCGCTTCCTCCACGACGTGCAGACCATCGCCGCCGTCGATGAGCACGACGCCCATCACCGCGACCACCCGCACGAGTCGCCGCCGCTGATGCTGCTTCCGCTCGTCGCCCTCGCCGGTCTTTCAATCGTAGGTGGACTTATCAACACGCCGTTCTCCGACAAGACTGAGTTCCTCGGCAAGTGGCTGGAGTCGGCCAAGATCCCGGGCACTAAGGCGGCGTCGTTCGTGGGTGAGGTCACTCGCACGGCCGGCGGCACGAAGATCGCGCTTGCCGTCGTTGCCACTGTCGCGGGCCTCATTGGCATCGCCATCGGTGCCCGCCTCTGGTTGCGCGGCGCCGATCAGCCGGCGCTCGAACCCGCACTTCTGAAGCGCGCGTACGGTGTCGACGAGGTGCTCGGCAAGGTCATCACCAAGCCCGGACTGGCGCTGGCCACGTTTCTCGCCTTCGTGGTCGATACGAAGGTGATCGACGGCCTCGTCAACGGCGTCGGCACCAGCGTGCGCTTCGTCGGCGACAACGTCCGCAAGCTGCAGACCGGCTACGTGCGCAACTACGCGCTCGGTCTGGTGGGCGGCCTCGTGCTCATGCTCGCCTGGGCGATCTACCGGGCGGGTGTGTGAGCGGCATGGATACTTCGTCTGTTCCGTTCCCGCTGCTCTCCATGCTGATCGTGGTGCCGCTCATCGGCGCCGTCCTCACCATGCTGATCCCCAAGACCCGCACCGAGATCGTCAAGGTCTTCGGGCTCGTCTTCAGCGGCGCCACCCTCGCGCTCTGCATCTGGCTGATGACGAACTTCAAGTCCGGCGAGGCCGGCTACCAGTTCGCCTCGAAGCACGAGTGGATCAGCCAGTTCGGCATCTCCTGGAACCTCGGTGTGGATGGCATCTCGCTGTGGCTCGTCGTCCTCACCGGCGTGCTGTTCCCGATCGCCATAATCGGACCGGACGAGCGCCACGACGTGAAGCCCTACATAGCCTGGCTGCTGCTGCTCGAGGCCGGGGTCATGGGCGTCTTCATGAGCCTCGACCTGTTCCTCTTCTTCGTGTTCTTCGAAGTGGTGCTCGTCCCGATGTACTTCCTCATCGGCGGCTGGGGCCACGGCGCGAAGACCTACGCGGCCACCAAGTTCTTCCTGTACACGATGTTCGGCTCGGCGCTCATGCTGGTCGCATCCATCACGCTCGCCTTCCTCGCCAAGCCGAAGCTCGGTTTCCTCACCTTCGACATCACGCAGCTCGCCAACGCGAACCTGCACCAGTCCACGGCGCGGTGGCTGTTCCTCGCCTTCGCCCTCGCCTTCGCCATCAAGGTGCCGATCTTCCCGCTGCACACCTGGCTACCCGACGCGCACACCGAAGCACCCACCGCCGGCTCGGTGATCCTGGCCGGCGTGATGCTGAAGATGGGCACGTACGGTCTCATCCGCTTCGGGCTCTACCTGTTCCCCGAGGCGTCGGTGTGGTTCGGCCCGGTGATGCTCACGCTCGGCGTGATCGGCATCATCTACGGCGCACTGGTCGCCGTCGCGCAGAAGGACCTCAAGCGCCTCGTGGCCTACTCGTCCGTCGCCCACCTCGGCTTCATCGTGCTCGGCACGTATGCGCTCACGCACCAGGCCCTGTCCGGCAGCGTGCTGCAGATGGTGAACCACGGCATCTCCACACCGGCGCTGTTCCTCCTCGTCGGCTGGGTCTACGAGCGTCGCCACACTCGCACCATCTCGGAGCTCAAGGGCCTGCAGAAACTTGCCCCCGTCATGGCCGGCGTGTTCAC
>JAYTFI010000671.1:0-11919 GCA_043734485.1 Acidimicrobiales bacterium
GCGGCCCTTGCGATCACCGAGCCAAGTGGCGGGTCCGACGTCGCCGGCATACGAACCACCGCGACACGCCAGGGCGATCACTACGTCGTCAACGGCTCCAAGACGTTCATCACCGGTGGTATGCGCGCTGACTGGTTCACGACGGCGGTACGGACGGGCGGGGCGGGCCGCGGTGGGATCAGCGTGCTCCTCGTGCCGGGTGACACGCCGGGACTCGCGCGGACGCCGCTGAAGAAGATGGGCTGGTGGGCATCGGACACGGCGACGTTGTACTTCGACGACTGCCTTGTGCCGGCGCAGAACCTGATCGGCGAGGAGAACGGCGGCTGGCCGCTCATCATGGGCAACTTCAACTACGAGCGCCTCGACCTGGTGGCCCAGTCGCTCGGCTTCAGCCAGGTGTGCATCGACGAGTCGATCGCGTACGCGAAGGAGCGCATGACGTTCGGGAAGCCACTCATCTCGAACCAGGCCATCCGCCACAAGATCGTCGACATGAGCCGCAAGGTGAACTCGTGCCAGGCGTGGATGGAGCTGCTCGCATGGAGGCTCAACCAGGGTGAGAACCCGGCCGGCGAGATCGCGCAGTGCAAGGTCGAGGCCACGACCACGTTCGAGTACTGCGCCCGCGAAGCCGTGCAGATCTTCGGCGGCGCGGGCTACCTGCGCGGAGCGACGGTCGAGCGGCTGTACCGCGAGGTGCGGGTGCAGGCCATCGGCGGCGGCTCCGAAGAGGTCATGCGGGACCTTGCGGCCAAACAGCTGGGTCTCTGAGGGGGTTGGGATGGGAATGGGAATCGCCGAAGACACCGTCGCCAAGATCGTGCAGCGCACGGTCGAGCCGGATGAGCGCGGGCTCAAGAAGCTACGTGCACAGAACAAGCTGACGGCGCGCGAACGGATCGCACTGCTGTTCGACGCGGGCAGCTTCGTCGAGGATGGACTGTTCGCGAACGCTCTTGCGGGCGACCTTCCGGCCGATGGTGTCGTGACCGGCAAGGGTCTCGTCGAGGGCCGTCCGGCCTTCGTGGTCGCGAACGATCCGATGGTGAAGGCCGGCTCATGGGGCGCGCGGACCGTCGAGAAGATGATCCGTATCACCGAGGCCGCGTACGAGTACGAGTTCCCGATCTTCTGGCTCATCGACTCGGCCGGGGCCCGCATCACCGACCAGGTGCAGCTCTTCCCGGCCCGCCGAGGCGCAGGCCGCATCTTCCACAACCAGGTCCGCCTGTCCGGCAAGGTGCCCCAGATCTGCTGCCTGTTCGGACCGTCCGCAGCCGGCGGCGCCTACATCCCGGCGTTCTGCGACGTCGTCTACATGGTCGAGGGCAACGCCTCGATGTACCTCGGCTCACCCCGCATGGCCGAAGTCGTGATCGGCGAGATCGTCACGCTCGAGGAGATGGGCGGCGCCCGCATGCATGCCACCGTGTCCGGCTGTGGCGACAACCTCGCCCAGTCCGACGAGGAAGCCATCGCCCTCGCGAAGCAGCACTTCTCGTACGTGCCGATCAACTGGCAAACCGAGCCGCCGGTGGTCGAGCCTGCCGCGCCTGAGCGCATGCTCACCGCGGGCATGATCCCCGAGGAGCCGTCCCGCGGCTACGACATCCACACGGTGATACGTGCACTTATCGACGAGGGCAGCTTCTTCGAATTGAAGCCGCTGTTCGCGCCGGAGCTGGTGACGGGGTTCGCGTCGCTCGACGGCCGCTCCGTCGGCATCATCGCCAACAACCCGATGATCAAGGGCGGGGTGCTGTTCGGTGACACCGCCGACAAGGGCGCCCGCTTCATCTGGATGTGCGACGCGTTCAACCTGCCGCTCGTCTACCTGTGCGATGTGCCCGGCTTCATGATCGGCACCGAGGTGGAACGCCAGGGCATCATCCGCCACGGCGCCAAGATGATCACTGCGGTGTCCGAGGCCACCGTCCCGCAGATCTCCGTCATCCTGCGCAAGGCCTACGGCGCCGGCCTCTACGCCATGAACGGCCCCGGCTTCTGCCCCGACGCCTGCATCGCCCTACCCTCCGCCAAGATCGCCGTGATGGGCCCCGAGCCGGCGGTGAACGCCGTCTACGCGAACAAGATCCTGGCCATCGACGATCCCGACGAGCGGGCCGCGTTCATCGCCGAGCGCATTGCCGAGTACGAGGCCGACGTCGACCTCATGCGTCTCGCCGCCGACATGGTGATCGACGCCATCGTCCAACCCGAGGACCTGCGCACCGAGATCATCCTGCGCCTCTCGATGGCGACCGGCCGCAGCCGCCACTTCTCCGACAAGCGCCACGGGATCACGCCCGGCTGAGCGGCGGCAGGTACTCGGTCGCGAAGTCATCAGCCCGGAGGTCTGACGCACGTAGCCACTGCGTCAGGACAGGCGGATCGGGTATGTCGTCAGGGTCGTGACCCCGCATGGCCGAGAACCAGAGTGCCGGCAGCAGCTCGAAGAGGAACGTGAGCGTCCAGCGCAGGAGACGTACATGCGCGATCGGCCGCAGGATGCGACGCTCCGCGACCAGCATCGTAAGTGTACTTAGGACAACGAAGAAGGCAAGAATGCAGACGGAGGCGGCCATCGCGCCGACGTACTTCCGCTGCGATCCACCCGTAGCCCGATAGACGTCGAAGGCGACGCGCTTGTGCTCTGCCTCCTCGGCGAGATGCCAGAGGAACAGCGCGGCGGGAACGGGCTCGGCGTCACGGAACAGCGACTCCGCCCGCGAGTCCACCCAGCGCGCCGACGTGAACGCGACCGTCTCGAACGCGGCTGCGAACGCAAGGCTGAACTCGCGGCTCCGCCGCTTCCAGAGCCACCCGAACGTCGCCCGCATCAAGCGCTCGATCCGGGCCAGCAAGGGGTAGCGACGCACAAGGATGTCGTTGAAACGGCGATGCTGGACGTGGTGCTGCATCTCCTGACGGAGGTAGGCCCCGGCGGCGGACCGCAGGTCGTCGTCGAGCTCCGGCAGCGTCGAGCGAACCGCTTTCACCACATACGGTTCGAGGTGCGGCATCAGGAGCGAGACTGCGTTCGCCGCGCAGGCCAGCTCGGGGAGGCGCCGGGTCCAGCACGGGTCGGCGTCGTCGGGGTACACGAACAACACCGGCCGGGCCGGCAGATCCGGCATCGAGGCGATCCGCACCGTGGGATCAGACATGCCGGCGGCCACGATGGTTCGTCGTCGCGGTAGGCACAGAGCTTGAGCGTACGACTCGCGGCCTGGCCCTCCAATCAGCGGGCAGCGTTCGACGCCTGCCCCCATGCGTGCCGGTATGGGACCAGAAGAAAACTACTTGGACGGCCGAAGGCCGAGAAGGTGCCATCCACCGGGCCAGACGCGTACAGGTCGTGCAAGTAGTTTTCTTACGGGTCCTAACCAGCGCGAGCCCAGGACCTGCGCCGCCCGACCGCGGTGTGCTCGGATACGGCCATGCTCGAAGAACTCGTCACCGCCGTCGCTGCCCGCCGTGTCCGTCCAACGGAGCTCGTCGAGGAGAGCCTGCGCCGGATCGAGGCCCAGAACGGCGCCATAAATGCGGTCGTGCGCGTCTGTGCCGACCAGGCCCTCGAGGAGGCGGCCCGCATGGAGGCGGCGGCAGCAGACGATCCGACGGTGCTGCAACGGCCGCTGGCCGGCATCCCGCTCCTCGTCAAGGACATGGCCCGGTGCGCGGGCATGCCGACGACGTTCGGCTCGACCTTGTTCGCCGACGCACCGATCGACACATCGACGACATCGTGGTCGGCCGGCTGCGGGCGGCCGGGGCCATCGTCGTCGGCAAGACCAACACACCGGCGTTCGGGCACACTGCGATCACCGACAACCTGCTGTTCGGCCCCACCCGCAACCCGTGGAACCCCGCACGATCGCCTGCCGGTTCCAGCGGCGGTTCAGCCGCTGCCCTCATCGCCGGGCTCAGCCCGCTGGCCACGACGAGCGACGGCGGCGGCTCGACCCGAGGCCCCGCGAGCGCGTGCGGGCTGGTCGGCTACAAGCCAACCAACGGGGCGTTCGGACGGAACTTCACACCCCGCTGGATGGCGTTCTCGACGATGGGCTGCGCCGGTCGCACCGTCGCCGACGTGGCGTACGAGGCGTCGGTCGTGGCCGGTCCGGTGCCGGGTGACGTGCTCGCCTTCCCCCGCAACGCGGTCGACCTCACCCCGGCCCGACCCGCTCGCATCGTGGCCGTGCGGTCGTTCCGCGAAGGCTGCGACGAGGTCATCGCCAAGGCCTTCGATGCAGCCGTCGAGCGCCTGCACGCAGAGGCCGGCTTCACGGTCGAATGGGTCGACTCGGTGTTCAGTCAGGACACGATGGTCCAGTGGTTCACCATCTCCTCCTGCGAGCTCGCACAGAGCCTTGCGGGGCAGCGTGACCGGTGGGCCGAGCTCGATGCGTCGCTGCAGTTCAATTGCGAGTTCGGGGCGACGGTCTCGGCCTTCGACTACGTCGCCGCACAACGAGCCCGCTTCGTCGCCTGTGGCGAGCTCGATGCGATCATCGGCGATGACGCCGTCCTGGTCGTACCGACGTTCAACGCGGAGTCGTGGCCGGCAGAAGGACCGTTGCCGGGCGAGGCGGGCGGCATCCAGGGCGTCGGCATCGCGTTCAACACCGTCGAGGGGAACTTCACCGGTCATCCGGGCATCAGCGTGCCCATCGGACAGGACCGGGCCGGCGTCCCGTTCGGCATGCAGATCATGGCGCCCCGGTTCCGGGACGGCCTCGCCTTCGGGGCCGCCGCGGCCTACGAGCGTGTGGCCCCCTGGGCCGCCGTCGCACCCGGCTACGACGCGTGGCCCTCGTTCTCGATATGAACGTTCGAACTCGCCGGGTGGGTCCTCGTACCAGCGCGTTGGGGCATCGGTGTGATAAATCGGGCTGTCCTTTTCGCACCGTTGGCGCGCACAATCGCTTCATGCAAAGCACCGAGATCGTCCATCAATGTCCGTACTGCGAGCTGCGCTTCTCCTACATGGCGGAGGTGAAGGACCACGTGCTCCATGACCACCGCGATCATGCGAAAGGCTTCGAGGGCGTCCAGACGACCGAACTTCCTCACGGCTGATCCCCGCCACTCGGAGATCACTGCGGAGTCGGCCGGCATGGTCCTGCGGAAAGGCCGCTCCTCCCGCGCCGTCCTCGGATTCGTAGCTCGCGTCCGCATCACGGAGCGCCAATGGCCGAAGACAATCCAGACGATGCATCGCCGCAGTCCGCCGGCGATTTCGGGTCGTGGCTGACCGGGCTCGGGCGCGCCATCCGAGGTGACGGCGAATCGGATGTGCCGTGCGGGAGCTGTACCGCATGCTGCACCTCGTCGCAGTTCATCCACATCGGGCCGGACGAGCGCGACACTCTCGCCCACATCCCGAAGGCGCTGCTGTTCCCCGCGCCGGGACTGCCGCGTGGCCATGTCCTGATGGGCTACGACGAACGGGGCCACTGCCCGATGCTGGTGGAGGAGCGCTGCACCATCTACGCGCAACGACCCCGCACATGTCGCACGTACGACTGCCGCATCTTCCCGGCTGCAGGAGTCGTGCTGGACGACGGGGACAAGTCACGGATCAACCGTCAGGCCCGCCGCTGGCGATTCGAATTCACCACCGACGATGACCGAACCCGGCAGCTCGCGGTGGAAGCCGCTGCGGTGTACCTCCTCCAGCACCGTGCCGAACTCTCCGAGGGCTCGGTGCCGCGGCACGAGACGGCACTCGCCGTGCTCGCCATCGAGGTGCACGAGGCGTTCCTTCGCCGCGACGACAGGACCGGCGCGGGTTCGCTCGTCGATCCCGACTTGCGCGTGGTGGATGAAGCGATACAGGAACGGACTCGAACGTAGGCCGTCCACCAGACGTCAACCGCCACGCGTCATCGTGAGCTTTGCCGCAATTCCGTCGTGCCGCACGAGCAATTTCTCTGATTCCGCCGTATCGTCCGAATCCTGTACCGCGAGAGCCGACGACCACACCAACTGAAGGAGCCTGCCATGTCATCCGCAGACCAGTTCTCGCTGGAGGGAAAGACCGCACTTGTCACCGGTGCGTCCTACGGCTTGGGGGTGGGTTTCGCCCGCGCGCTGGCCGAGGCCGGGGCCAACGTCGTGCTCGCGGCCCGCAGTGTCGACAAGCTCACCGAGGTTGCTACGCAGCTCGATGGGCTCGGCGTGAAGACCCTCGTACGGCACTGCGACGTGACCGACCCGGCAACGGTGAAGGCCGCGGTGGCGGCCGCATGGGAGATGTTCGGCCGCGTCGACGTGCTCGTCAACAACGCCGGTGTGGTCGCCGAGGTGGGCATGATGCCGGAGCGGATCCCGGACGAGGTGTTCGCGCAGACCATGAACACCAACGTCAACGGTGTGTTCACGTGCTGTCGGGAGGTGGGCAGCCGCCAGCTCGCCGACGGCAAGGGCGGCTCGATCATCAACATCGCCTCCGTCGCCGGTCACAGTGCACAGCCGCACTTCCCGTCGGCCTATCAAGCGAGCAAGGCCGGCGTGATCAACCTCACGCGTAATCTGGAAGGTGTCGCGGGCGAGTACGGCACCGCGATTCGGCCCGGCTGAAGGCGAACGGGAAGAAGGCGATCATGAAACCGAAGCGCTTCGGCTACGGCTTCTACGGCACCGACCGCGCGAATCTCGTGGCCTGCGTTCACGCCGCTGAACGCTTCGGCTACGACACCTTCATCATGCCGGACCACCTTGGCGAACAGATGTCGCCGATACCCGCTCTGGCCGTCGTTGCGGAGGTGAGCGACACGCTTCGCATCGCGCCGTGGGTCCTCTGCAACGACTTCCACATCCCGCAGATCCTGGCCAGAGAACTGGCCACGCTCGACGCGCTTTCGGGCGGCCGCCTGGACGTCGGCCTCGGCGCCGGATGGGTGCGCTCCGAGTACGAGCGGGCCGACATCTCCTTCGATTCCGGTGGCGAACGGCTTCGGCGCCTGAAGGACAGCGTGGCCGTGATCCGCGCGCTGCTCGCCGGTGGGCCCGTCTCGATCGACAACGATCACCACCATCTCCGCGAGCTGGTGGGTTTTCCGCCACCGACGCAGACCCCACATACGCCGCTGTTGCTCGGCGGCGGAGGGAGGCACATGCTCACCTGGGCTGCGCAAGAAGCCGACATCGTGGGCATCATCCCGGCCGCAGGCCCGGACGGCGGGCTGTTGGCATCCGAGCTCACGCTCGCTGCCGTCCAGCGCAAGATCGGATGGGTGCGAGAGGCGGCAGGATCGCGATTCGCGGACATCACGCTGAACCTCGCGCTCATCGACATGAAGATCACGAACGACCCACGGGACAGCGCGCGGGCCGTAAGCCAAGCGATTTCGTCCGGCCAACTCCCGATGTTCGTCGTCGATACCGAGCTCACGGAGGACGACCTGCTGGAATCCCCGTACTTCGCCTTCGGCCCACCCAAGGCGATCGCGGAGCACGTCGAGACGGTGTTCGAGCAGACCGGCGTCTCGTACTACGGCCTCTTCGCCCATCTACCCGATGCGTTCGGTCCGATCCTCGAACACCTCGTCGGCTGAGCCGCCGACGTTGGGTGCCTGCCCTTTCGCTTTCGCGCCGCCCGGAACGAAAGCGAAGTCGGGCCCGGGTGACAGGGCTCGACTCATAGTGAGGCAATCAGCTCCCGCTCCCGGTCCTGCTCCGAAGGCCCGGCCAGCACACTGGAAAATGAGCGCGGCGGATCGGCACGACCGCAAGGAACGGAATGTCGCTCACCGCACCCATCGGGCGCTTACCGGCTTCGAATCGTCACGCACGGCGCACGTGGATGGTCGGCTCGCGTCCCGATCCGCCGCGCTTGCCCGGCCTCCGCCACGACCTAGCCGAGATCGCCGGCCCGCCAACGCCGTTCACCTACTTTCGGTGACATCGACGCCGGTAGGCTCGTGTCGGCGATCCCGGTTGACGTCGGGTGGACGCCCCTCAACAACGGGCCAGCAGCAGCGGCCCCCGGGGAGCGACAACGGAAGCAGCGTCAGCGGAAGCGGTACCCGACACCCCGCACCGTTTCGACCCGAGATGCGTGCACGCCCAGTTTGCGTCGGAGCGTGCGGATCACGACATCGACGACGTTGCTCCCGCCGTCGTAGCCGCAGCCCCAGACCCGATCGAGAAGCTCGGCCCGTGTCACCGCATTGCCACGAGCGCGATGGAGAACGTCGAGCGCGCCGTACTCGAGGGGCGACAACTGGACCGATTGGCCGTCGAGGTCGACGGTGCGGTTCTTCGGGTCGAGAAACGAATGCTGGGCGATGGCCAACTCGGCTGCGGCCAGGAGCGTCAGCCATCCGTCGACCGAGTCAGGACCGAAGTCGAGAGCGGCGAGGTGAAATGCGTCCGGCCCGATCAGCGCCGGTCCGAATGTCTCGAAACCCAGCACGACCGGTCGCGGATCACCCGGACGGTCCGCGGGGCAAGTGCGAGCCACCGCCCCGCTCCGAGCACACATCGCGGAATCGGGCCAGAAGGGTCGACTTGCCGATCCCGGCGATGCCGTAGACGAAGCAGACGCGCGGTCCGGCCGGGTCGAGCAGCCGCAGAAGCGCGCCCAGTTCGGCGTCGCGCCCCACCGAAAGGGCGCTGCCCGGGCGCACCGCAGCGCGTGTCATCGCGCCGCCTTCAGTCCGACGCCCCAACCAGTCCTCGGGTGACAGCCGTGGGTTCGGCCAGTACCCCGAAGCGCCGGACCGTGATGTCCCGCAAGGTCGGCATCGCGCCGACGCCGGCAAAGAGCTCCGACCCGAGGAACGCATCCACTGCAGCCGCGTTCTCGAACGTGTAGACACACCGCCATAGATGCCCGTATCCCCGTCGGCCAGCCACAGCTCCATGGTTTCCTCCGTGTTCGGAACGGCGATGCCGTTCGTGTCCGCAGTATCAGCGATCACAGCGCTCCGCACATGAGGACAACATGAGCATCGCTCTGACTCGCGGGCGGCCCGGTGGCGCTCGCGAGATTGGGTCAACAAGCGCACACCGCCTCTAACCTCGCACGCATGCCAGCCAACCACCACGAGACGACCCGTTCCAGTCTGCGCGGTGCGCTTCCGTGACCGAGCGGACGTTGCGCCGCCGCGCCGCCATCGCTGGGATCGGCGAATCCGTCTACTACCGGCGCGGCGGGTCGCCGGACCCCGAGTTCGTCCTGACGCTCAAGGCCGTCCTGGCCGCCTGTGCCGACGCCGGCATCGACCCACGCTCGGTCGACGGATTCGCCACCTACTCCGACGACCGCAACGATCCGGCGCGGCTCGCCGCGGCGCTGAACGTCGACGAGCTCCGCTTCGGCAACATGTTCCGCGGCGGAGGCGGTGGCGGTGCCGCCGGTGCCGTGGCCAACGCCGCGATGGCGGTGGCGACCGGCATGGCCGATTGCGTCGTTGCCTACCGCGGGCTGGCGCAGGGGCAGTTCGGCCGTTTCGGCCAGGGTCCGCGGAACCCGTCGGTCTCCGGCCCCGCGGCCTTCACGGTTCCCTACGGGATCATGTCACCGGCCCAGATCTACGCGCCGAGGACGACGCGACTGCTCGAGCAGCACCCCGGCGTCCGCGACGCGATGCGCGCCGTCGCCATCGCCTGCTACCGGCATGCGAAGAACAACCCTCGCGCCGTCATGTACCAACGAGGTCTCGACGAGGCCGAGTACGACGCAAGCCGCTGGATAAGCGAACCGTTCCATCTCTTCGACTGCTGCCTCGAGAACGATGGTGCTGCAGCAGTGGTCGTGATGTCGCCGGAGCGAGCTGCCGATCTCGTCGAGCACCCGGTGCATGTGCTTGCGGCCACACAGGGGTCACCCCGCCGGGCGGGCGCATCGGCCCATAACCAGCCCGACTACGTGACGTCGAGCTTCATCCAATCGGCGCCCCGGCTGTATGCAATGGCCGGTGTCACTTCGGCAGACATCGACTGCGTGCAGTCGTACGAGAACTTCACCGGGGCCGTGGTCATGAGCTTGGTCGAGCACGGGTTCTGCACCTACGAGAACGCGCATGAAGTGCTCACCGTCGAGAACCTCACCGCCCCGAGCGGCGCGCTTCCGCTCAACACCAGCGGCGGGAACCTGGCCGAGTGCTACATGCACGGCCTCGGCCTGCACCTCGAAGCGGTCCGCCAGCTGCGCGGGCAGTCGGTCAACCAGGTTGCCGGGTGCCAGGTCGTGCTCGTCAATGCGGGGCCGATGGTCGAGAACGCGAGCGCCTGCATCTATGCCACGCCCGAGGTGCAGCCATGAGCGACCAACATCGCAGGATCAGCGAGTCGTACCTCCCCGCCGGCCTCCCGGCGCCGGCGTCGAGCCGAGACGGCCTCGAGGTGCCCTACTGGGACGCGGCCCGCGAGCACGTGCTCGTCGCCCAACGCTGTGGTGGCTGCCGCGGATGGCAGTGGGGGCCGGAGTGGATCTGCCACCGCTGCCACTCCTTCGAGATGCAGTGGGAGACACCGCCGCTCCCCGGCCGCCTCTTCGCATGGACCCGAGCCCGGCATCCGGTGCACCCGTCGTTGCTGGAGCATGGGCCGTACATCGCCTGCATCGTCGAACTGCCGGATGCCGCCGGGATCCGCATGGTGGGGAACCTGCTCGGCGACCCCGAGCAACCGCTCGCCATCGGCCAGCCGCTCACACCGGTGTTCGAAGATCATATGGGTACGAACGTTTCGTACACGCTCGTGCACTGGCGGACAACGGGTTCGTGATTGCGACCGTGGCACGTCCCGAACGCGAGTGAGCGGTGCCGCCTGAACCGGGCACGGACGCCCGCCGAATCCTCGTCGTCGACGATGAGCCGTCCATCCTCGATGCCGTGGCCACCGCACTTCGCTACGAGGGATTCGCGGTGTCGACCGCATCGACTGGTCGGGCCGGGCTCCTCGCCGTGCAGGATGACCGGCCCGAGCTCGTGATCCTCGACGTGATGCTGCCGGACTACGACGGCTTCGAGATCGCCCGCCGGGCGCGGGCGACCGACTGAAGATGCCGGTCCTGTTCCTCACCGCCCGCGACTCGGTGGACGACCGCGTGGAGGGCCTCGGCCTGGGCGATGACTACCTCACCAAGCCGTTCGCGCTAGCTGAGCTGGTCGCCCGCGTACGCGCCATCCTGCGCCGGACGTACGGCGATGATGCCCCCGGCGACGGACGCCTGCGCTTCGCGGATCTCGAGCTCGACGAGAGCACACACGAGGTGTGGCGTGCCGGCCAGCCGATCGAGCTCACAGCCACCGAGTTCTCGCTGCTCACGTTCTTCATGACGAACCCTCGCATCGTCGTGTCGAAATCGCAGATCCTCGACGGGATCGGACCACCGCTGATCCAGACCATCCGGCTCGTCGGGTACGCGCTACGTGAGACACGAGGTCGGGCATGTGGCGGTTGCGCTGAATTCGATGCTGGGTCGGATCGAGGATGCATTCCACGAACGTGACGCGACCGAGCAGGAGCTGCGCATGACCCAGCTTCGACTCCGCCGGTTCGTGGCCGATGCGTCCCACGAACTGCGCAGCCCGGTGGCTGCGGTGTCTGCGGTGTCTGCGTACGCTGAGCTCTTCGAGCTTGGTGCCAAGGACCGGCCCGAGGACCTCGCCAAGGTGATCCGGGGCATCCGCAGCGAATCGGCCCGCATGGGACGCCTGGTCGATGAGCTCCTCCTCTTTGCTCGCCTCGACGAGGACGCACCGGCGGCGAAGGTCGCCCTCGATCTCGGTGAGCTGGTGGACGACGCCGTGCATGCCGCCACCGCGGTTGCACCGGAGTGGCCGATCGCGGCGTCGGACGGAGTGGACACGGCGGTGATCGGTGACGCGGTCCGCCTGCGGCAGGTCATCGACAACCTGTTGCTGAACGTGCGGACCCATACACCAGTGGGTACGAGAA
>JAYTFI010000672.1:0-6646 GCA_043734485.1 Acidimicrobiales bacterium
CGCCAGTGCGGGCCACAGCATCCAGGGCGATCAGCCCGTCGAGCTCGCCCGGCTGCTGGCGGACATGCTGCGCTGACGTGGGTCGCCGCCCGCTCTCGGTTACGCAGTACGTACCAGCGCCGCGAGCGGACCCGGTCCTTGCCGGGCTGCGGCAACCAGCTCGGCCATCGCCCTTCGATAGGCGATCGACATGCTGTCGCTCGCGACCGATAGCTCGTGGCCGGGCGCGAGCATTGACGGCGAGGAATCCGCGCCGGCGAGCAGTTCGCCGTCACCGCGCACCATCGCCGCAAATCCCGCGGCGAGCTTCGCCTCGTCGCTCACGTGCCAGTAGACCCGGCTCGAATGGTCGTCCGTGGGCGCAACGGCAGTCACCACGGAACGGATGTCGTCCGGGAAACGCGCCGACCGCGCCCGGAAGAGCGTGGCGAACGGGACGTGAAGCTCGACGTCGATCGTCCATTCCCCCGCGGCGGCCTGCGCGGCGATCACGCCCGGACCCGTCTCGCGGACCCGGACGCCGCCGATCGCCTCATCCGCAAGGTCGAGCATCCGCAACCACCGGTCCGGGTCGAGGAGAAGGTCCACGATGCGCGCCGCACCGGCCGGTATGTCGATGGCAGGACCATCGAAGTTGGCGTCGCCGAGCCGCGGCGGCTGGGTGTCGGCGGCTGCCTCGAGGCGGACCCACACCAGTCCGTGCGCACGCACCACATCTAGCACTTCGAGACGGGCCCGAGCCGGGATGCCCCGTGGCGCAAGGTCGGGGATGGCGACGCAACGGCCATCGGCGGCCCACCGCCAACCGTGCCCGGCACACACGATGCAGTTCTCGTCGACCGTCCCCGCCGAAAGCGCTATCGATCGATGCAGGCAGCGGTCCGGAAACGCCATGATGGCGTCGTCCGTGCGAGCCACCACCACATGCTCATCGATGACGCGCACGGGTACCGGTCGGTGGAGTGCCGCGGCCGCGTCGAGCGCCGCTTCGGTGGTCGCGGGATGCCAGAGGTGGCGCAGCGCTCGGCGTAGCCCATCGGCCGGCGTCATCGGCGTGAAGCTACGAAGGAAAGGTCACTCCGGAATGTCCCCCCTGTGAACGCTGCATTGCGAGCGCGTACACACCAGTGGCATGTCGGCTGAGGAACGGGACCCCACCGACGGACTGACTCAGCGCTTCTGCACGGCCGGCCCGGCGACCACGTTCAAAAGGGCTTCTCCCGCGGCGTAGCGCCGGAGGTTGGCGCCGGCCATGCCGTAGGTGAAGCGGAAGAACCCGGTGGTGCCGCCGGCGATGTGCGGCGTGATGCGCACGTTGGGCGAACCCCACAGCGGATGATCGGCGGGGAGCGGCTCGGGATCGGTCACGTCGAGCACGGCCCGCAGACGCCCCGCCTCGAGTTCGGCCATGAGCGCCTCGGTGTGCACGATCGGTCCGCGGCCCGCGTTGACGACGATCGCCTGGTCGGGAAGCATTGCCAGCGCGTCGGCGTCGAGCAGATGGTGTGTTGCGTGATTGAGCGGCGTGAGCATCACGACGACGTCAGCGATCGGCAGGATGTCAGGCAGTTCCTCGACGGAGTGGATGCCATCTCGTGCTCGGCTCGCGACAGCGACGACCGTGCAACCGAACGGACGAAGCCGATCGTGCAGTGCCTTGCCGATTGCGCCGTAGCCAACGATCGCAACCGTATGCTCGCTTAGCGGTTTCCCAAACTGCATCTGCCACCGTCGCTCGGCCTGCTGCTTCTCGAAGACCGGGTACCGCTTGATCTCGCTCAGCACGGCCGCCGCACACCAGTCCGCGACCGCCGCCGCATTGGCGTCGCCCGCGTTGCAGATCGAAACCGACGGATCGTCGAACCCGAGGAGCCACTCGTAGCCCGCATTCAGCACCTGGATGACCTTGAGCCGCGGCAGGGTCCGCAGCAGCGGAACGATCGGCTCCTGCGAGGCCCAGTTCGGCACCAGGAACTCCACCTCGTCAGCACCCGCAGGCAGCGACTCCAAGCCGTTCCAGAACCCCACCTCAGTCCCCGCAGGGAGGTCACCCATGAACGACGCACCATCCGGAGTCGGAACCCAAACCAGCATGGTGTGATTCAAGTCGCGGTGCCGTCGTCGAAACAACCGGGCATCCCGTCGTCCCTCGGGCTTCGTCGATGTTGCGTCCACGGCAGGAATTGAACCTGCGACCTACCGCTTAGGAGGCGGTTGCTCTATCCCCTGAGCTACGTGGACTTACGAGTCCTAACGCTTGCAATACGAATGTACTGCGAGGCACGCACTGGCGGCGCGAACGGTCACGTTGTCTGCAGCGCGACTTTTCCGTCTCTGTCCTTCACGAGGAAGACAAGCGTCTGCGGCGTCGTGTTGACGGTGCTCGATGCGCCCGCGGCAGCAACAGGACGGCGCACGATGGTGCACGAGATCGTCTTGCCCGGGTCGAGCACGACCACCCGCTTCTTGCCGCACGCAATCGTGGCCGAGGCCCGGTCTGCGTCGTCGAGCGATGCGCTGACGAATGCGACGATCTTCGCAGTGTCGATGATGGCCTTTGCCGGCGCTATGCGGTACGTGCCGCCCTTCTGGAAGCCGCCCGTGTTTGAGAGGATCACCTCATACGGTGCGACTGTCCCGTCCACGATCACGGTGCACTGGAACGTGCCGACCGGCAGCTTGCTCGTCGGGACCGCGAGCGCTTTGGGGCAGGTCGCGTTTCCGACGTTGAGGTCGGGTGCCGAGCTCTGCTGTGCGGCGACGATCTTGCGCTCGATGTCCGTCTTCACATCCTTTGCCGCTTCCGTCGTCGTAGTCGGTGCGGGCTTCGTCGTCTTCGAAACCGTCGACCCCGCCGTGGTCGGCTTGGCCGGCTTCGTTGCCGCCGGCTTCGTTGCCGCCGACGCCATCGAGGCCCCGTGAGCTAAGGAGACGACCACGGCAAGCGCGACCGCTGCGCAGGCCACGAGGCGACCGAAGTTGATTCTCTTGTGCGGCTCCATCCCTCACGACGCTACCGCCGGTTTTCGCACGGGCCGAATCACAGTCATGTGATTCGCAATAGCCTTCTCCTCACCAGTTGCAGCGTCGGGGATCTCCTGTAACCTGCTACGCGCACATAGTTGTACGACGGGTGTGCATCCATCGCAGCAACATCGCAACTCGTCATCTCCACCACACCCATCCTTTACACAGTTCTCCTTGAAGGGGAGTCGCCCCACATGAGTGGTCTCGGATCAGACGCAACGCCCGTAAGCCCAGGCTTCTTGATGTGGCGTGCCACGAACGCCTGGCAGCGAGCACAGCGCACCGCCCTGCAGGCCTTCGATCTCACACACGTGCAGTACGCACTCTTGGCGACATTGTCCGGTGACGACGCCCGCAAGGGCCTGTCGCAGGCCGAGATCAGCAACCGTAGCGGTGTCGATCCGATGACCACCTCACAGGTGATCCGCAACCTCGAAGGACGCGACCTCGTGGCGCGTGCGGCCAGCGCCGAGGACAAGCGGGCGCAGCGGGTCACGCTGAGCACTGGCGGGCGGGCACTCGTGCGCAAGGCGCAGCCGAAGGTCGACAAGACCGACGCCGACTTCTTCGCCGCGGCCGGCAAGAACCAGGGCGCGATCACTGCCGCTCTGGCTGCGCTCGTCGGCTTGAGCTGAGCTGACCCGGCTCGGCCGACACCTGCCAGCGAGCCGCATTCGAATCTCCGCGGCGACACCCGCCGCACTGCACAAGCCCGCCGCGAAGGGGCTTGTGCGCGTCATGACAGCACATGACGTGCATCTCACCCGTCATCGCAGGCGATGCCGAAGTACGGTTCGGGCATCAGCGTTCGTGCAATCGCGGACCTGCAACGAGCACATGCTGCGGGAGGGAACCAACGCATGAACGAAGCCAACGAGGTCAGGCACTGGACGTTCCTGTCGAACCATGCGCATGTGCTGATCTGCGTGGCGCGGGAACCCAAGATGCGCATCCGTGACATCGCGGTGCTCGTGGGGATCACCGAGCGGGCCGCATCGAGCATCGTTGCCGACCTTGAATCAGAGGGTTACCTCACGAGGTCGAAGGTCGGACGCAACAATCGCTATCAACTTCATCCGGGGAAGCCGCTCCGGCATCCGATAGAGCACCATCGCTCGATCGGCGACCTTCTCACCGTGATGGCCGTTGCAGGCCCTATCCGCGAGAAGTCCGATGCGCAGCTCGTCGGCTCATCCGCGAGCGTGAACGCCTGAACTTCGCTTCGTGCGTTGCGCGTATGCGCCGCGGTAGCCTCGTCGATGTGATCCTGCACCGTCTAGCTATGATCGAGGCTGCCAACCGGTACAGCGAGGGTTTCGTCGCGAACGAGCTCACCGCCGCGCCGACTCTCGGCGTCGCCGTGCTGACATGCATGGACGCCCGCCTCGACCTCTTCCGACTCCTCGGGCTCGAGATCGGCGATGCCCACATCCTGCGCAACGCCGGCGGGCGGGCTACCAATGACGCCATCCGCTCGCTGATGCTGTCGGCGCATTGGCTCGGCACGCGGGAGTTCGCCGTCATCCACCACACCGGGTGCGGTCTCTATGGGGTCACCAACGCGGAGATCGCCGATCGCATCGACGCGGCCACCGGAAGCCGGCCCGAGATCGACTTCCTCCCGTTCGACGACGTCCACACCAGTGTGCGTGAAGACGTCGACCGGATCCGCCGCTGCCCGACCCTGCCGAACGGTGCGGTCGTATGGGGCGCCGTCTACGACGTCCACGAGGGCCGGCTCATCACCGTCGACGAGCCGGTGCCCGTCGGCGACGGTCTGGTCGTCCCGTGACCCTCGAGGCGGCTCGCATCGAGCGGGTCGTCCTCCACCGCATCGGCATCCCGTTCCGAACACCGTTCGTCAGTGGCCACGGGACCGAGACACACAAACACGCCACGATTGTCGAGGTTCTGGCTGAGGGCGTCACCGGCTGGGGCGAGTGCGCCGCCCTCGAGAACCCTACGTATACGTACGAGTATGCCGACGGGGCCTTCTTCGTGCTCCGCGATCTCCTCGCCCCCCAATTGATCGACCAGCGTCCTGCACTCGTCGTGGGGCATCCGATGGCGAAGGCCGCGATCGAAGCCGCCATATTGGATGTGCACTTACGGATGACGTCCCTGTCGCTCGCGGCCTACCTGGGGGTCACCAGATCAATGGTGCCGGCGGGGGTCGCGGTCGGGATTGCAGGCGGGCCCGACGAGCTGGTCGAAGCCGTTGCCGTTCGGGTCGCCGAGGGGTATCGGCGGGTGAAGCTCAAGATTGGACCGGGTCGCGACATCGAATGGGTGGCCGCCGTCCGCCGCGCGTTCCCCGAGCTCGAGCTCCATGTCGACGCGAACGGCGCATACTCGCTCGCCACGGCGCCGACGCTGCGGCGGCTAGACGCACTCGGCCTCGCGTTGATCGAGCAGCCCTTCGACATCGACGATCTCGAAGGCCATGCCGCGCTCGCCGCCATGATCGAGACGCCGATCTGCCTCGACGAGTCGATCACCTCTGCACGAGCGTGCGAACGCGCCCTCGACATGGGTGCGTGCTCGGTCGTGAACCTGAAGCAGGCGAGGGTCGGCGGCCTGGCCGAAGCCCTACGCATCCATGGAATCTGCCGTGGGCGGGGAATCGGTCTCTGGTGCGGCGGAATGCTCGAGACCGGCGTCGGCCGCGCGCTGAACCTCGCTCTGGCGGCATTGCCCGGCTTCACCCTCACCGGCGACCTCTCGGCCACGAGCCGTTACTTCACACGCGACATCACCGCGCCGACCGAGCTCGTCGACGGCTGCCTGGCCGTGCCGGTCGGGGCCGGAATCGGTGTCGAAGTCGACCGCGAGTTCCTCGCCACCTGCACGATCGGCACCGCGACCATCGTCCCATCAGGACGACCGGGTTAGCGTTCGGTCAAAATCGCGGGGCAAACCCGAGCAAGGCAGCAGGGGAGAACCATGGCCACATTGGTGAGCGAGCTCGATCTTCCGTACCTCGACGCGAGTGCGCTCGAGTCACGCGACGAACGGCTGGCTGCTCTCGCCGCAGCTCGTGAAACGAGCTGGCTGGCCCGCAGTCCTCTCGGGTACGCCATAACCCGCCACGAGGACGTCACCTCGTTGCTCCGTGACCGCCGGTGGCATTCCGCGGTGCGGCTCATCCGCCAGATCAACGGACTGCCGCCCGAAGAGGGAGAGCGCGAGTCGATCCTGTCAGCCGAAGGTGACGTGCACAGCCGCCTGCGCCGGCTCGTCGCCCCAGCCTTCTCGCCAAAGGCTGCCGACAAGCTCCGCCCGTTCATGCGCAGCGTGATCAGCGGGCTCGTCGACAAGATCGTCGAAAGCGGGCACTCCGAGTTCGTCGTCGATGTCTGCGAGCCCTATCCGATCCCGATCATCTGTGAGCTGCTCGGCGCACCCAAGGAAGACTGGCGGGACTTCAGCCGCTGGGCCAGCGACCTTCTACGCATCTTCAACAACAACCTCGCCGAAGACCTCCCGACCATCGCCAAGGCGCGCGAGGAGATCGATCACTACGTGCGGGCGCTCATCGCCGAGCGGCGTACGAAGCCGGCCGACGACCTCCTCACTGCGCTCATCGCGGCCGAGGAACAGGGCGACCGGCTGTCCGAGC
>JAYTFI010000673.1:0-3414 GCA_043734485.1 Acidimicrobiales bacterium
GTCGAGCTTCCCCGACCGCACGATCTCGCCGTTGCGCAGAGCGACACACGTGTCGGCCCGTTCCACGAACGTCAGCTCATGTGTCGAAACGACGACCGCGGCACCGTCGAGCGCGGCGCGGTGCAACAGGTCGAGCATGGCCGCCTTGCCCGGCGCGTCAAGGCCGACGAACGGCTCATCGACCAGCAACAGGTCGAACGGACGCACGAAGCCGATCGCGATCGAGGTCTTCTGGCGCAGGCCGCGGCTGAACCGAGCTGGAAGGTCGTCGGCCCGGTCGGCGAGTCCGAGATCGTCGAGGAGCGCACGGGCGTGGGGTTCCCATTCGTCGACGCCGTGCAGGCGGGCGATGTACTCGAGGTGCTCGATGACGCTGAGGTCGTCGTAGAGCACCGGATTGTCGGGCAGGTAGGACGTCGTCGCCCGCGCCTCCACCGAACCCGGCGCCGCGCCGTCAATCATCACGGTGCCGCTCGTCGCCTCGATCAGCCCGCTGGCGATGCGTAGCAGGGTGCTCTTGCCCGCTCCGTTGGGCCCCACGAGGGCGACCGTCTCCCCCGCCTTCACCTCGAGCGAGACATCATCGAGAGCGAGAAGATCGCCGTAGTCCTTCACGAGGTTGGTGACGCTGAGCACGGACTGAGAGTAGTGACCGGCCCGGACTGCGCCCGACCGCGCCCGACCGCGCCCGACCAGCGGAACCGCGCCGGGCCCGTACTATCGGCGTGATGACCGTGCGCCTCCTCACCTGGAACGTCTGGTGGCGCTTCGGCCCGTGGGAACAGCGCCAGGCCGCCATCGAGGCCACCCTTCGCACGGAGGACCCGGACGTCATCTGCCTGCAGGAGGTATGGGCCTCCGACGGGGGCGAGGACCAGGCCGCCAAGCTCGCAGCGGCGCTCGGCTACGAGTACGGGCGCACACCGTCGCCGTTCTGGGAGGGGTACTCCTTTGGCAACGCCGTCCTCTCGCGCTGGCCGATCCTCAGCACGGAGACGCGTCGCCTTCCGGACGAGCACGGGAAGGCGACGCATCGCGCTGCGCTCATGGTGTCCATCGACGCGCCGTTCGGAGTCTGCAAGATAGTCAGTACACATACTGATTATCGATTCGACCGGTCCTCGACGCGTGTTGCTCAGACCCGGGCACTGGCCGAGCTCGTCGCCGAGGTCCGAGGCAGCCCCGAGACGGACTTCCCGGTGATCCTCGCCGGTGATTTCAACGCGCTTCCCGATTCCGACGAGATGCGCCACCTTTTGGGCAGGACCGAGCCCGCGGTCCCCGGACTGCTGTTCCACGACGCCTGGGAGCTGGCCGGCCAGGGCGGTCCCGGCTACACGTGGTCGGGTGAAAATCCGCATCTTGCCGATGCGACCTGGCCGAACCGGCGACTCGACTACATCCTCGTGTCGTGGCCGCGTCCGAAGGGTTTCGGGACTCCCGTCAACTGTCATCTGGCCGGCAACCGGCCGATCGAAGGGGTCGTGCCCTCTGACCACTACGCGGTGGTGGCCGACCTGCGGACGACGTGAGCCCCAACCGATTGGCGCTGTGCGGTTCGAGCGCGCACGGGTGGCTGACGCGTCGAGGTCGACGAAGGCCGTGCGCTGTGAGCAGCGGCCTCTCGGCCATGCTCACCAACGGCCGCGGTGGATCACCTCATTGAGCCGGCGCCGAGCCCGCACCGTAGGCGACCCTTGGCGTGCCACCGCCCACGCTGCGACCGTCGGATGCCCGAGCGCGATCGCGCCGATCGGTCGCTTGCCCGCTGGCACGCCGAGCGACGACAACAGCGCAGCCTCGTTGCGGAAGATGCCGAAGAACAGCGCGCCGAGCCCTTCGTTCACCACCGCATGCAGCAGGGCCATCCCGGCCATGCCGGTGTCGATGAACCAATACGGCACCGGCCACGCGTCGGCGCTCTCACCGAGCCCCGCCTTCGCCTTGTCCGGCTGGCTGTACCGCTCGAGGTAGGCGCGCTCGTCGGCGATCGGGAGCACGATCACCGGGGCTCGCAGCAGGCCCGGCCACGGGAACGCTTCGCGCTCCCCCGGCGGCAGCGTGTGATCCCAGAAGTGCGCCGTGTCTGAGCCCTCGAGCACCAGGAAATCGATGCCCTGCGAGAAGCCGGCGCTCGGCACCCGGCGGGCCTGGTCGAGGATGCGATCTAGCACCACGGGCTCGACCGGACGGTCCTCGTAGTCACGGCACATCCGTCGTGTCCGGACGATCTCGTTCCACTCCACGACGTGCTCTACTTCGTCACGGCGACGAGCTGGGCGATGAAGACGAGCGTGTCATCGCCCTTCACCGGCGGGCTCCCGGCTTTGCCGAAGCCGTCCGGTGGCGGCATCACGATCTGTCGGACGCCGCCGACCTTCATGCCCACGAGGCCCTTGTCCAACCCAGGGAGCAGCCGCCCTTTCCCGAGACGATTGAGCGCTTCAGGCTGCTCGCCATCCTTCCAGAGCGACGACGCTATTTCCTGCTGACCACGCCAGATCAGCAGTGAGTAGCGGACATAGATGCGCGATCCGTTCGTCGCCTCGACGCCCTTGCCGACCGTGAGGTCCGTGATGGTGAGCTTCGTCGGCGGCGTGCCGGTGATGCCGACGGGCTTGGGTTTGGTCCCCGCCTTCGGGAGTGCCGCGATAGCAGCAGCGGAAAGCTGCGGCGGGGGAAGGTCGGCAGGATCTTCGAGCTCCGCTATCGAGGGTGGCAGCGGGATCGTCGCGTCTGCCGGGGCATAGATGAACGCCACGATGGCCTCATCCGTAAGGCGCAGCGAACCCGGGTCTTTCACCACCGTCGGAGTCTTGGTCTTGCGTGAGGCCCACAGCAGCGTGCGCACCACCGCCTTCGCCGAACCGCACTTGCCTCCGTCCGTCAGCGACGACCCGTCCTGGAGCGTGATCTTGTCGCCGGTGACCGAGAAGCCGACGGCATCGAAGAAGCGCTGCAGGGTGGCGTTCTTGCCGGCCGACGCGGGGACGAACGGGTGGATGTGGATCAGACCGTCGCCATGCGTGTGGACGCCGGTAGGGTCGTCGCCGGCAACAGGCGGGGGGAGATACTTCGTGCAGTTGTAGATCCCGTAGGCCATGTGCCAGTGGTCCTTGTTGGCCTCGGGCCGTTCACCGGCCACTGCGCCCCGAGCGGAGGCCGAGACAAGGACAGCGGCGAACACGCCAAGCATGAGGACGTGGCGAAGGCGCGCGAACACGGGCGAGACGGTAATAGGCAGACATGAGGGTCGAGTGAAATCGGGAACGCACGATTGACGTCGATCTGGCCTTGAACGACTGTGGGCCTGATGCGAGTGGAGATCGAGCCTGGAGTTCGGCTGTTCTTCGACATCGAAGGGTCGTCGCACGTGCCCGATGGCGATCGACTGAAGAAGCGCCCGACTCTGCT
>JAYTFI010000674.1:0-7758 GCA_043734485.1 Acidimicrobiales bacterium
GTTGTCGCGCAACCAGGCATAGCGCTCATCGATGTTCCGCTCGTTGTCGAGACGGGCGGGTAGTGAGGTCGTAAGCGCGCGGACCAAAGCGCCGGTCGTAGGGTCGGTGAGCATGCGCAGTGCTCTGACGCTCGCAAGAACGGCCGAGCGGTGAACGCCGTCGAAGTCGATCTCGCCCGACTCGCTGCACCAGCGCCGCCGGATGTCGTCGTGCTCACGGAACGCGCCGCCGATCGTCAGGGCGGAGCGCTCGGGGCCGGACCGGGTTATCCGGTCGTCGTCGCGCTGTGTGATCGTCACGACCTGGCGGTCGCCGGCCGCGAGTCTGACCGGCAAACCTGCCGGGAGACCACGGATCATCAGCGCGCCGAAAGCCACACCTTCGGACCAGCGCTCTACCCTTCGGGGCGCGCCGAAGCGGTCGCCCGGCTCGACATCGAGGACGATCTCCGTCGACCCCCGCAAGACCGTAAGTACACGGACGATCCGTCCGCCCGCCATGTGGTCGACGACCGACACGAGAGATTCACGGTCGGTGAGGGTGGTAGTGAGAATCGGCGCGCCTGCGGGTTCGTAGGCCTGCTCGCCGATCGGGCCGGGAGCAGTCGGCCCGAGGCGGACGTGCGCGCCTCGGTCGTCGAGAATGCGGAACAACGCCGCGGGCGCGTCGAAGCGGATCGGACAGAACCAGTCGATGCTCGCATCGGCCGCAACAAGTGCGGCCGTGCCCCGGCCATCGCCAACAGCGCCGTGCGCCTTGAGCGGGAGCGCTCGGATGGTCATCCGGTCATCCGGTCATGCCGTGATGCTGACGATCTCCACTCGGAATGCGCTACGCGGTGCCTGGTACTCCACGATGTCGCCGACCTTGTGGCCGAGGAGCGCATGTCCGAGCGGTGAGGCCGGCGACATGACCTCGACACCCGGTCGGCGCTCCTCGATGGAACCGAGCAGGTAGGTCTCGGTACCGGTCTCGCCCTCGTAGCGAACCTCGACGACCGAGCCCGCGTTGACTGCGCTCGTGTCGACTGAGTCGACGATCTCGCCATCCTCGATCAGGGCGCGGATCTGGCGCATGCGGGCATCCATCTTCCCCTGCTCTTCCTTCGCCGCGTGGTAGTCACCGTTCTCCGAGAGGTCGCCGAGTTCGCGGGCCGCCTCGATGCGACGCGCGATGTCGATCTTTCCGCGGGTGACGAGGTCGTCGAACTCGGTCTTCAGGCGGTCGTAGGCCTCGCGGGACAGCTTTGTGGTGCTCACAGGGCCGAAGGGTACCCGTCGGACGCCAGCTCGGTGTCCGAAAGTCGGACGAGTGGACGTTTCGTTCGGCTCTGCGGCCTGACAACTCCGATAACTCCCGATGACTCCCGATGACTAACGTCTGCGCCGGTCCCGAATTGGGCCAGTCGCAACCAGCAGAGCACAGGAGCACATGTCGTGAGTCACAGGGTCGCAGTTCTGGGTGGGGACGGGATCGGTCCGGAGGTCATCGCCGAGGCGCTGAAGGTGATCGCCGCGACGGGTGTGGAGCTCGACACGACTGACTACGACCTCGGCGGGCGCCGCTACCTGCGGACCGGCGAGGTCCTCCCCGACTCGGTGCTCGACGAGCTCCGGGGGTACGACGCCATCCTGCTGGGGGCCATCGGTACCCCGGAAGTTGCCCCGGGAATACTCGAGCGGGGGCTCCTCCTCAAGATGCGTTTCGAGCTCGACCTTTACATCAACCAGCGGCCGTTCCTTTTCCCGGCGAACAACGTCGACTGTGTCGTGATCCGCGAGAACACCGAGGGCACCTACGCCGGCGAGGGCGGGTTCCTGCGCAAGGGCACGCCGTTCGAGGTCGCCACGCAGGGGAGCGTCAACACCCGAATGGGCGTCGAACGCGCCGTGCGCTACGCCTTCGAGCTCGCTCGTTCCCGCGAGCGCAAGCACCTCACGCTGGTGCACAAGACGAACGTGCTCCAGTTCTCGGGCGACCTCTGGCAGAGAACCTTCAACGAGGTTGCCACTTCCTATGCGGACGTAACAACCGCGTACAACCACATCGACGCGTCTTGCATCTACTTCGTCGAGTCGCCGCAGCGCTACGACGTCGTCGTCACCGACAACCTCTTCGGCGACATCCTTACCGATCTCGCCGGTGCCGTCTCCGGGGGCGTCGGTCTCGCGTCGTCTGCGAACCTCAATCCGGCCGGTACCGGCCCGTCGATGTTCGAGCCGGTCCACGGTTCGGCGCCGGACATCGTCGGCACGGGCAAGGCCGATCCCCGGGCCGCGATCATCTCGGCCGGCCTGATGCTCGACTTCCTCGGCGAGAAGGCTGCGGCCGCTCGGATCAAGGCCGCCGTCGAAGCGACTCTCGATCCCGCATCCGCCATCCCTGTCGGGCCGACCTCGGCCATCGGCGACTACTTGGCCGCCAACGTCTGAACGGTCGCCGCGATTCGGGGTCGCCTCGAGCGTGCCCTCGGTCGTAACCTGCACGACATGGCTACGACGACGTTCCGGACCGAGCGATCCTCCCACCCCACGGACCCCGCCCGCCGGGCCGAGATCCTGGCCGCGCCGGGCTTCGGCAAGTTCTTCACCGACCACATGCTGTCGGTTACCTGGACCACAGCGGAGGGGTGGCACGACCCGCGGATCGAGCCCTACGGCCCGATCCCGATGGATCCGGCGAGCTCGGTGCTGCACTATGCGCAGGAGATCTTCGAGGGGATGAAAGCGTATCGGCACGAGGACGGGTCGGTGTGGACGTTCCGTCCGGAGGCCAACGCCGAGCGCTTCGCCCGCTCGGCCCGCCGCCTCGCCCTGCCCGAGATGCCGGTCGAGATGTTCGTCGACTCACTCCAGGCCCTTGTCGAGATCGATGTCGACTGGGTCCCCTCAGGCGGCGAGAACAGCCTGTACATCCGCCCGTTCATGTTCGCTTCCGAGGTGTTCCTCGGCGTCCGGCCGTCGGCCGAGGTCCGCTACATGGTGATCGCGTCTCCGGTTGGGCCGTACTTCGCCGGCGGGGTCAAGCCCGTGAGCATCTGGCTGTCGGCGAACTTCACCCGGGCCGCGGTTGGCGGGACGGGTGCGGCGAAATGCGGCGGCAACTACGCGTCCGGCCTCGCGGCCCAGCTCGAAGCGAGCGCCCACGGGTGTGATCAGGTGTGCTTCGTGGACGCGTCCGAGCACCGCTACGTCGAGGAACTGGGCGGTATGAACCTCTACTTCGTGTATGCCGATGGCCGTCTCGTGACACCTGCGCTCACCGGCACGATCCTCGAAGGCGTCACCCGATCCTCGATCCTCACGCTGGCCAAGGAGCTCGGCTTGCAGCCGGAGGAGCGTTCGGTCGACATCGACGAGTGGCGTACGGGCGTTGCCTCGGGCGAGATCCGCGAGGTGTTCGCCTGCGGCACGGCGGCCGTGATCACGCCCATCGGCCGGCTGGTCTGGGACGGGGGCGAGGTCGGTAACCCCGAGCCGGGCGAAACGACTCTCGGGCTGCGCAAGGCCCTGATCGATATCCAGTACGGCCGCGCGGCCGACACCCACGGTTGGATGCGCCGGCTGTGCTGAAACCGGCGGCGCCCGGCGCCGCTCGCTGAGGCCTGCACTCACCGGTGGTTTCGCTTGCGGTCCGCAGGCGAATTCACACAGAAAGTTAGGCATCGGCCCGACTCGCTGTCATACCCTTTCCTATGCTGACTGCCATGCGGCGCTCAATTACCTCCAAGCTCGGAATCCTCGCCGGCCTCGGCGTGATCGCATCGGTTTCGATGCTCACGTCCACGGTCGATGCGCAGGTGTCGTCCGATACCGTCAACGTCCAGCTCCTCGCGTTCAACGATCTTCACGGCAACCTCGAACCCCCCGCTGGTTCTAGCGGCCGGGTCGGCACGGTCACGGCGGGCGGCTTCGAGTACCTCGCAACCATCGTGCGAAACCTCAAGGCCCAGAACCCGAACACGATCATCGTTTCGGCCGGCGACCTCATCGGCGCCAGCCCGCTGCTTTCGGCGCTGTTCGCCGACGAGCCCACCATCGAGGCCGCTTCGGCCCTCGGGCTCGACGTCAACGGCGTGGGCAACCACGAGTTCGACAAGGGCTTCGCCGAGCTGAAGCGCATCGAGCACGGTGGCTGCAAGCCGGTCGACGGCTGCTTCGGTCAGGTCTACGGCGGCTCCACGTTCCCGTTCCTGGCCGCCAACGTGTTCAACAAGGCGACCGGCAAGACGATCTTCGACCCTTACCTGATCGAGGACGTCGGCGGTGTGAAGGTCGGCTTCATCGGTCTCACACTGAAAGACACGCCCACGATCGTCACGCCGTCAGGTGTAGCCGGGCTGAGCTTCGAGGACGAGGCCACCACCATCAACCGCAACGCCGCCATCCTGAAGGACCGCGGCGTCAACGCCATCGTCGTGTTGATCCACCAGGGCGGCCGCCAGACCACCGTTGTGCCCAACGACTGCACCAGCTTCACCGGCCCGATCATCGACATCGTGAAAGCGACGTCCAAGAACGTCGACGTCTTCCTCACGGCGCACACGCACGAGGGTTACAACTGCGTCATCGACGGCAAGCCCGTCATGCAAGGGGCGTCGTTCGGCCGGATCGTCACGAAGGTCGACCTGGTCGTGTCGAAGGGCCGCGGCGGCAGCGTGCAGAGCGCGAAGGCAACCAACGTGATCGTCACCCGTGACGTGCCGAAGGCCGTCGACATCACCGCCATACTGGCGAAGTGGCAGAAATTGGCCGCGCCCCGGTCGAATCGCGTGATCGGCGCCATCGGGGCGACCTTCGACCGTGTGCCGACCACGGCCGGCGAGCAGGGTCTTGGCGATCTGCTGGCGGATTCGCAGCTGTGGGCGGCGAAATCGCCGGCGAACGGTGGTGCCCAGATTGCGTTCATGAACCCTGGTGGCATCCGAACCGACCTGGTCTTCGAAAACCAGGCGGGTTCGGAATCCCCGGGCCAGATCACCTATGGCGAAGCGTTCGCGGTGCAGCCGTTTGGCAACAACATGACCACCCTCACCATGACCGGGGTGCAGATCAAGACCGTGCTCGAGCAGCAGTTCGACAACCCGACGCCGAATACGTCCCGGATGCTCCAGGTGTCGAAGGGCTTCAGCTACACGTGGGTCGACAGCGCGAAGACCGGCTCGAAGATCGATCCGAGCACACTCAAGCTCGACGGCACGCTGATCGAACCGGCCACGAAGTACCGGGTCACCGTCAACTCGTTCCTGGCCGATGGGGGCGACAACTTCCTGGAGTTCGCAAAGTCGACCGACCGTGTCGGCGGCGCCGTCGACCTCGATGCCCTCGAGGGCTATCTGGCCACGCTCGGTGGTCCGGCTCCGGCGGCCACGAAGGACCGCATCACGAGGAAGTGAAGTCCGCTGGTCATGCCGTATCCCGGTCGGGCGCGAGCGCTCGCGCTTGACCTGGCCCGGCTCGTCAGTCACACTCCTTCCGTGACGATCGTCTGCACCTCTGCCGCGACCATCATCATCATTTCGTAGCGCACACCGTTTTCCCGGTGTGCGCGACCACGACCGCCTTCGGGCGGTCGTTTTGTTTGCGCCGACTTCCCCTTCACCCGCCTCTCAGGAGCACCCGATGACCGGATTCCATACCCACGACGCCGATGAGCTCGGCCGTGTCCTCGCTGCGCTTGCGCCCAACATGGCGAAGGCCGTCGACGTGTACGACACGACCCTGCGCGATGGCTCGCAGCAGGAGGGCCTGTCGCTGACGGTCGACGACAAGCTCCGCGTCGCCGAGCAGCTCGACCACCTCGGGGTGAAGTTCATCGAAGGCGGCTGGCCGGGCGCCAACCCGAAGGACTCCGAGTTCTTCCGGCGCGCCGCGGCCGGAGAGTTGCGGCTGAAGACGGCCACGCTCACCGCGTTCGGCATGACCCGTCGACCCCGGGGGTTGGCCGAGGACGACAAGGTGCTCCGTGAGCTGCTCGACGCGCAGACCGAAGCAATCTGCATGGTCGCCAAATCGTGGGATTACCACGTCACCCATGCCCTCATGACCGATCTCGACGAGGCCGTTGCGATGGTCCGCGATTCGGTGCTGTTCCTGCGCAGCGAGGGTCGCCGGGTGTTCCTCGACGCCGAGCACTTCTTCGATGGTTACAAGCGCAACTCGGACTTCTCGCTCCGGATCCTCGACGCGGCGCAGATGGCGGGCGCCGAGGCGCTCGTGCTGTGCGACACGAACGGCGGCGCCATGCCCTACGAGGTCGAGCAGATCGTCGAAGAGGTACGTGCACGTACGAGTGCGCCGCTGGGTGCGCACTTCCACAACGACTCGGGCTGCGCGATCGCGAACACCATCGCGGCCGTCCGCTTCGGCGCAACCCAGGTACAGGGCTGCATCAACGGCTACGGCGAGCGCACTGGCAACGCCGACCTGTCCGCAGTCGTGCCCAACCTGCAGCTGAAGATGGGCATCACCGCGCTCCCAGAGGGGCGGATCGAGCGGATCACCGCGGTCTCGCATCACGTGGCCGAGATCGTGAACCGAGCCGTGCCGTCGCAGCAACCGTATGTGGGCATATCAGCGTTTGCGCACAAGGCCGGTCTGCATACCAGCGCCATTGCTCGCGCCCGTGACGCCTACGAACACCTCAGCCCCGAACTCGTCGGCAACCACACGCGCTTCGTCGTGAGCGAGATGGCCGGCCGTTCGACTCTCGAGCTGAAGGCAGTGGAGATGGGGCTCGATCTCGATGGCGCGTCGATGAGCACGGTGCTCGACACGCTCAAGCGCCTCGAGTACGAGGGCTACCACTTCGAGGTCGCCGATGGGTCCCTCGAGCTCCTGCTGCGCAGTGCCACCGGGTGGGAGCAGAACTACTTCAGGCTCGAGTCGTACCGGGTCACCACCGACCAGATCGGCGAGGACGACAACGCCAGCACCGAGGCGACCATCAAGGTCTGGCTGCCCGGCGCGACGGAGGGTGAAGGCGAGCGGGTCATCGCCGTCGGCGAAGGCAACGGTCCGGTGAACGCACTGGACGCGGCATTCCGGTCGGCGGTCGGCAACCGCTTCCCGCAGCTCGCGCAGATGCACCTGACGGACTACAAGGTCCGCGTCCTCGACTCGACGAAGGGAACGGGCGCCCGCACCCGCGTGCTGATCGACTCGTCGGATGGAGAGCGCACGTGGAGCACGATCGGGGTGAGCGACAACGTCATCGAGGCTTCGTGGAAAGCCCTTGCCGACGCCATCGTGTACGGGCTGCTGCACTCGCCGCGCTGAGCGGTCCAGGGCGCGACCGGGCCGTGAGACGGCCGCCGCTAGTCTCCATGCGTGTCCGCTCCGAAGTTCGTCCCCGTCGCCACAGTCGGCGCCTTCCGCGACGGCGAGGAGCTTCCGCCGTCCGGCGAGTGGCGCAGCGACCGGCCGGCCGAGGTCGCCGTCCACCAGCCGAAGCGGCGCGGTATGGGCACGCCGGGTCCCGACCAGGGCTACGCGCTGAAGCTGGCGAACTTGTTCCACGGCAAGCTCGATCTCGTCGAGGGTGAGCACGAGCATGACGTCATCGTCGGCTGCCTCGGCATCGCACTCCGTCGGGCCAGCACGTTCGGCCGCTCGCCGGTCATCCACGACCTCGACCTGGCGTTCGCCGTCTTCGGGTTCACCGGCGAGGGCGTCACCCCCGCCGACCTCCTTCGCTACCGCACCCCGAAGTTCGAGGCCGCCGGCCACCACTACGAAGTGCAGCGAGAGCTCGCTGAT
>JAYTFI010000675.1:0-7230 GCA_043734485.1 Acidimicrobiales bacterium
CCTATGTGCGCATACTCCCAGTCGATCAGGCGATGCGATCCGTCCTCAGGGTCGAGCAGAATGTTGGCCGGCTGCAGATCGCCGTGCTGCAGGGCCAACTCCATCGGCGGAGGTCGGTGCGCATCGAGCCATCCACCGAGGAAGCGCATGGTCGGGTTCGACTCGGCGAGTGAGCGTTCGGTTGCGGCCCATGAGCGGTTGACCTTCGTCATGTACGCATCCCAGCCGGAAGGGCGTTCGAGCGCCGCGGGTAGCACCGCCATGTCCACCTTCGACACCTTTGCGATCGTGTCGACGAACGTGTCCCGGTGAGCGACGAGGCGCTGGTCGCCGGGAGCCGCGCCGTCGGCAACGAGCGCGTTCAGCGCGGACTGCAGGGAAGGACCCGCACAGAACTCGAGCACGATGGCCTTCGTGCCGAGCTGGATGCCGGAACCGTCATAGTACAAGGCGGCAGGCATGGGCACCGTGTCGACGAGCGAGAGGCTCTTGAGAACGGCCCACTCGACGTCGCGGTCGGTGACGAGCATGGTCTTGTCGGGCGGGGGATCGCCGCGCAGCACGATGGTCTGCGTGGTGCCGTCACTCCATCCGATCTCGGCCTTCGCCATGACCCGGCTGTACCCACCGGTCATCAGCGCGTAGTTGCGGACCGTGGCACGCCGCGTCGGATCGACAGTGGCGAGAAATGCTTCCAGCCGCGCTGGCATGGCTTCCAGATCATGCATCGGTATTCCCCCTTGTCGTCGGCGAGGCGTGGGTCTCCGCTCGCTGGCGCTCGCTTTGACCTCACCTCGCGGTGTGCTTCCTCGCTTCGCTCGGATCCCGACCGGCAAGCCGGATCGGGCCCGCACGCGGCGAGCAGTTGGTTCGGCGGCCGGTATCCCGGTTCAGCCGAGTGATCCGCCGGCGAACCAGCGTTGGAACATCGGCTCGATCGCACTCCATACAAGCTCGACGATCAGCCCGCTGGGCGGCGCCACATAGGTGAACACGCCGTAGCCGCTGTCGGGCGCGTTCTGGGCGGCGACCACAGTCCAGCCCTTGGCCACGAGAGCCTTCGTCTCACCCGCGACATCGTCCACCCACACGCCGACATGGTGCACGCCCGGCTGCTCCCGACCGTCCCAGATCGTTCCGGGCGCGCCCTCGAGAAGCTCGACATGCTGCGGACCCTCGGCCGAGTAGGTGAAGCGGAGCGGGATGGTGGTCAGCCCGGCAGCCGGCGTCCACACCTGCTGCTCACGCTCCTGCAAAGAGCACCACGTGACGTTGAGCGCCTCACCCATCTCCTCCATCGCTGTTTCGATGTCCGGGACGCGGACGCCCAGATGGTATGTGCGCTGATAATCAATCATCGGGCCAGGATGGTGACGCCCGAGATGCCGGGCGTACCGTACACGTGGGTGTAGGCGGTTCGGGGCTCGCCGGGCACCTGTCGCTCACCCGCGTCGCCGCGCAGCTGCAACACGTTCTCGTAGACCTGGCGCAGACCGGACGCACCGATCGGCTCGCCGTTGGCGAGGCATCCTCCGTCGGTGTTGACCGGCAGACGCCCGCCGATCTCCGTCTCCCCGTTCGCCAGCATGTGTTCCTGTTCGCCGTGCTCGCAGAACCCGTTCTCGGCCATGTGCATGATCTCGGCACCGGCCTCGGTGTCCTGCAACTGGGCCAGATCGATGTCCTTCGGACCCATGCCGGCCATCTCGAACGCGGCCTTCGAGGCATCGACCGTCGGGCCGGCGTTGTGCTCCAACGCGATCGACGGGGCCAGCACTTCGAAGCTGCCGAACCGACGGGACCGCACGACCGCAGCCTTGAGGAAGATCGGCCGGTCGGTGTACTCGTGCGCCTTGTCGCCACGGCACAGCACGAGCGCCACGCCACCCTCACCGGGGTTGCAGAACATGTATTGCGTGAGCGGATACGAGAGCATCCGCGACTGCAGGATCTCCTCCTCGGACAGCGGCTTGCGACGCCATGCCATCGGGTTGATCGAGCCGTTGCGGAAGGCCTTGGCCGCGACCTTTCCGAGCGTCGGCTGTGTGATGCCGTACTCGTGCATGTACCGGTTGATCTTCATGCCGAAGAACTGCGTGGTCAGCGCGAGGCCCGAACCGCCGTACCAGTCGCTCGAACCCTTCGACTCGATGCGGAACGCACCGCGCTCGTGCTTGTCGAACCCCACCGCCATGCCGATGTCGGACATGCCCGAGCGGATGGCGCTGTACGCACTGAACAGCGCCGACCCACCGGTCGCACAACCATTGGCGACGTTTATGAACTGGAGGCCGGTGAGACCGAGCCGGCTCACCATCGTGTCGGCCGCGCCTGCGGAGGCGCTGCCGCCGAACGCGAACTGCATGTCCTCCCACTTGGTGCCGGAGTCGGCCAAGGCGCGTCGCACGGCGATGACGCCCTGGTCCATGCCGGACACACCGTCGGTGCGACCGAACTCGTGCATGCCGATGCCGACGATGGCGATATCCGTGTCACTCATGTTCTGCTCCTCAGGCTGGCGCGGTTGCGGATTCGATGGAACGGAACGCATAGGTGACGACGTCGTTGCCGTCGGCATCGGTGGCGATCGTCTCAAGGATCATCTCGAGCTCCATGCCGATGCGAAGCTTCGCAGGGTCCGACTCGGTGAGCCGGGCCTCGACCTTCACCTGACCGGGGATCTCGACATAGCCGACACCGAAGGGCCGGAATGTGGCCGGGTCGGTGTTGCCGCGATACGGCGGCGACTTCGGGGGGAAGCCCTGGACCGTGAAGGTCCACAGTGTCCCCCGGTTGCCGAGCTCGGTCGGTTCAGTATTGGTTCCGGCACAACGTTGGCAGCTGCTCTGCGGGGGAAACGCATAGGTCCCGCAGTCCAGACACGTGCTGCCGAGCAGATGGGGGCCGTCGTCGCGCACGGACCACACGCCTTCGACGATGGGAACTTGGGTTGGCAACGCAGCACCTCCGGCACGATGGACAACAGCGATGCTAGAAAGAACTAATCATCTGGTCAATTCTTCTGCGCCGAGGCCACTGGAGTGCCCATGTCACATGACGAGCTGTCCGCCGAGCGAGCGATACGACGTGTGCTTCTCTCGTATTGCCGCGGCATCGACCGCGGCGACGCCGTCATCGTCGCCGCCTGCTACCACCCTGACGCGACAGACGACCATGGTGCCTTCAAGGGCCTGGGTGTGGACTTCGCCCGCTACGCGACCGAGGCGCTGCGCAAGCACGCGGAGGCGACTTGGCACATGCTCGGCGATTCGATCATCGACCTGACGTTCCAGGACACCGTGCCCGTTGCCGCGCATGTGGAGACCTATGTGCATGCTGTGCACCGGTGCCGTGACGCCGATGGTCCTTACATCGAGCGCTTCGGCGGGCGTTACGTGGACCGCTTCGAGCTCCGTGACGGCGAGTGGCGCATCGCGCATCGCCTCTGCATCCACGAATGGGACACGCTCGAGCGAGTGACTCCGGCCTTCGCCGCCGGCCGCTTCACGGAAGGTCGGCGCGATCGCACCGACCCGGCCTACGCCGCCGACCCCGGCCTGGTCGAACCCGTGTGAGCCAGCACCGCCCGCATGCCGTCAGCACACCGCTGCACGTGCGCGGCCGCGGGCTGCCCCCATACGTCGTCGTTGCAGACCTCAAGAGCCCACGGCACCCGAACACCCAAGTCGATGAGGGTGCCGACGAAGTCCGCCGCGCCGAACTCGCCCTGACCAGGAGGCACGCGGTTCCGGAGGCAGTCCTGGAGATAGTCGGGATTCTGCGGAATGCGCGTACCATCGTTCATCTGAATTCCGGTGATGCGATCGGCTCCGATGGCCGTGATCATCGACAGGTCGTCTGCCCCACGAGCATGATGCCAGATGTCGACGCAGACGCCGCCATTCTGGCGATCGGCCTGCTCGACGATGCGCAATGCGTCGGCCGCGTTCACCAGATTGGTGAACGGCAGGAACTCGAGTCCGAGCACCAGGCCGTGCTCGGCGGCGCGGTCGCACAGAGCTCCGTAGGCGTTACCGGCGTCCGTGAGCGTACCGTCATAGGGGCCAATGGCCTGCAGGTAGCGACAGCCCCAGCGGTCCGCCATCTCCCACGCCGAAGCCTCCATCGCGAGACAAGAGTCGTACACGGCACCATGCTGGGCCCATCCGCGCACCACCTCGATCTCGGCCACGCACATGTCGTGTTCGGCCAGGATGTCGTCGAGCCACCCGTCGGCAAGCCCGAGGGATTGCAGCCGCTGGTACTCGCCGATGTACAGCCCTATGCCCGAGAAGCCGGCTGCGGCCGCCGCCGCGATGCGATCCTCGATCGGATGCAGACGGTCAAGGCTGAAGTAGCTGAGCACCAGATCGGCGGTGTCGAAGTCGCGGGGTTTGCGTCGGCTGGACATCGGCGCATCATCACACACACACCGCAATCATTGCATCCGCAGAGTCGTTCATCCGATACAAACAATCAATCAACATTTCCCGAATGAAGGAATTGCCATGAGTGGTCGGCTACAGGGGAAGGTCGCAGTCGTAACCGGCGGCGCCAACGGCATAGGCGAGGCGACGGTGCGGCGCTTCGTCGAAGAGGGCGCAAGCGTGGTGATCGCGGACCTACAAGCACCAGCAGGCGAGGCGTTGTGCGCCGAGCTCGGTGCTGCGACCCGTTTCATCACCACCAACGTGACGGTGGAGGCCGACGTCGCGGCGGCGATCGATCTGGCCGTCTCCGAGTTCGGCGCGCTCGACGTGATGTTCAACAACGCCGGCATCGTGGGTGTCATCGGCCCCATCGCCGACACCACCGGCGATGCCTGGAGCCAGACTGTCGCCGTTCTGCTCAACGGTGCCTTCTACGGAATGAAACATGCAGCCCGGGTGATGATCCCGCGGGGTTCGGGTGCGATCGTCTCCACCGCCAGTACGGCCGGTATCAACGGTGGGCTCGGCCCGCACTGCTACAGCGCCTGTAAGCACGCGATCGTCGGCCTCACGAAGTCGGTGGCATCCGAGCTCGCACAGCACGGCATCCGGGTCAACTCCGTTGCGCCCGGCAGCACCGTGACGGCCATGACCGCGGCGGTCATCACTGGCGACTACTTGGCCGTCGAGAAGGCCACGAAGGCGATCGCCGCGAGCTCGCCGCTCGGCATCGCCGGACTACCGATCGACATCGCCAACGCCGTGCTGTACCTGTCCTGCGACGAGTCCCGCTACACGAGCGGGCACTGCCTGGTGGTCGATGCGGGACAGACGACCAACGGCGGGTCGGGCCGGTTCCACCAGTCCGCGCCGGCCATGCTTGGCGAGGCGGGTCGGCGCACGGCGACGTCGTAACGCTCGTTTCACCGCGAACTTCGGAGTCGTATGCCGCTGTCAGCGGCTTTCACCCACAAAGTTCGCCACCCTGAGCAGGTACAACCGCGCCCCTACAACCGCGCCCCTACCGCCGCGCCCCTACAGCCGCGGGTCGACGAGCACCTTCGTCTGCGCCGACGAGCCACCGGCCAGGTCGGCCAATGCATCGCCGAGCCCGGAAAGCCCCACCGTCGAGGAGTGCAGCGGATCGAGTTGCATGCGCCCGTCCACGATCATGCCCATCACCATGGCGAACTCCTCGTGCGCGTAGGCCAGGGCGGCAGTCACGGCGATCTCCTTCACCAGCCATACGGCGGGCACGATCGACGCATCTGTGTCGGACAGGCCGATGAGGCACATCGACCCACCGCGGCGGGCCAGGTTCACCGCAGCCTGGATGGCGAACGCCCTACCCACGCATTCGTAGACGATGTCGGCACCGAGCCCGCCCGTGCGTTCCTTCACTGCAGCGTCGGCCTCTTCGCCGGGCGCCACGGCCACGGTGGCGCCGAGCAAACGGGCGATGGCCTGGCGTTGCGGGTTGGGCTCGATGACGATCACCGTGCCGGCGCCGGCGGCGCGTACCCACTGCATCGTGGTGAGCCCGATCGGGCCCGCACCCTGCACAACGGCCACGTCACCGAGACGTAGACCGCTGCGGCGCACGGCATGGAACGCAACGGTGGCCGGCTCGACCTGTGCCGCCTGCACATCGGTGAGCGCCGGATGCGCATGCACGACCCGGTCCGCGGCGACCGCCAGACGGGGTGCGAATCCGCCATGGCGGGGATCGCGAACATCACGGCCCGTCGCCGAGGCGAACACCACCGAGCAGTGCGCCGACTGTCCAGCCCGGCAGGCGGTACAGCGCCCGCACGGCGGTGGGACGGCGACGACGACCCGATCGCCGTCGGCCAGGCTCTGCACGGCGGACCCGACTGCAGAGACCGTGCCAACCCACTCATGCCCGCAGATCGCCGGGTTGTACGGGGCTCCAGATTGGTACGCGTGCACATCAGTTCCGCACACGCCGCAGAGCGCGATGTCGACCACCACGCCACCCGGAAGCGGAGCCGGTTCGGGCACCTCGACCAGCTCGACCCGATGTTGACCGGTGATCACGGCGGCGCGCATGTGGCGACGGTACGACAATTCCTCCATCGAAAGTGGAATCAATCGCCCGATCAATTACCATGTGCTGCATGGTGTACCGACCGACCCGTGGAGACGCTCCTGTTCGCTTCGGAGCCGGGGTGACCACGCTCCCTCCCGTTGGCACGGCCACGGTGAGCGCAGATGTCTATCGCGACCCGTTGCGCTACGAACTCGAGGTTGAGCGGGTCCTGCGGACGTCGTGGATGATCGCCGCACGTTCTAGCGAGCTCCCGAACCCGAACGACTGGGTGCTGTACGAAGGACACGGCGACACCGTCGTCGTGTCGCGCCAACCCGACGGCACCGTGGCCGCGTTCCACAATGTCTGCCAGCACCGCGGCGTGCGCCTCACCCGGGCCGAGACCCACGGCTGCACCCGCCGGTTCACCTGCCCGTATCACGGCTGGGTCTACGACACGACGGGCGATCTCGTGGGCGTGCCCGAGCGTGACGACTTCTCGCCCGAATCACTCGATGGACTTCGGGCCCCAGCCGTCGCGGCCGACGAGTGGGGCGGCTGGGTGTGGATCAACCTCGCCGGGCCGGCTGCCGCGCCACCGCTGCTGGACTGGATCGGCAGCGATATCACGAACGATCTCGGCCGCTTCGCCATGGAGGGGATGATCCTCCACGAGAAGCTCGTGTTCGACCTCGACGTGAACTACAAGTGCGTCGTCGACGGGTTCAACGAGGTGTACCACGCGACCGA
>JAYTFI010000676.1:0-6440 GCA_043734485.1 Acidimicrobiales bacterium
ACGCCCGAACACCCGCCAGCCAACGACTCTTCAGCGATCTCATCGACGCCCACCTCATCCTGCTCCAACGCAGTCGCCGGTCCCCGGCAACACTTCGCCTACACCGAGACGTCTGGGCCAGCTGGCTCGCCGACCGGACCGGTCACGTACCCATCGAAGACGTCACGCCACCGCTCCTCCAAGGCGCCGTTGACGCGATGGCCGACGCCCGTCAATCCGAAGGCTCCATCAACCAAGCACTCTCGCCCATATCCGGCACGCTCACACTCGCCGTCCGATACGGCCATATCGACACCAACCCCATCACGCTCGTGACCTCCCGAACGGCCAACAACGAGCCCGACCACGCCAAGGACCTCGTCTCAACTGATCTTCCGCTCATCGATGCGAGAGCATCCCAGCGCGCGTAGCCGAACGCTGACCGGAAGAACAGTGCCCCGGCTGCGCGGCCGAAGCTGACCGTTGCCCGGGACTTGGCTTCGAATGTAGGCGATCTTGCCGCTCCCGTCACCGCGACATGCCGCCCTCCGCGGCGCAACGTCGAAGCGTGCTTGAGCCCCTCGCCCTCCGAGAAGCCGAGCCGCCCGGCCTACTCATCGTTGTCCGCCTCGGCGTCCGAACACTCGAAGACGATCACCTAACCCGATCCGTCCAGGAATGCCACGCCCGATGGGGCATCTGGGGATTCTCGGTCCTCGAAGTTCCCGACAGCGACTACGAACAACTCGCTCGACTCCGACCAATCGTCACCGAACGACGCCAACTCCTCACCGCCGATGGACACGACCTCATCAACGCAGGCTTTCCGCTCATCGCAACCCTCGACGCCCCGCACTGGACCGTCGTACTCGCCGCACGAACCCTTGACCAGTTCGAACGAGTCCGGACACTCTTCCGCGGCCCCATCGACAACCCTGTCTACAAACGCCGCCGACCAGTACGATGATGGACGTGAGCGACCACCAACACGACCTCTGGTACGACGCCACCACCGTCGGAGCCGACCTCGTCGTAGAGACCTGGATCAGCCACGGACCGCGGAGCGATGACCCGACGTTCAACCCACAGCCCGGCGACATCGTGCTCGTCGGCGACAACGAAGAACCCTCGCTCCAAGGACGCGTCATCCGCCGCGACCAAAATCGCGTTTGGGTCCAAGTCAACCTCCACACCGCCATCGGCGCCGTCGCCTGACAGCCGAAGCGCTGCGAACGGCCACGCCCGTGCCACCGGAGCGAACCTCGCGACAAAGAGTGAGCCCAAGCCGAATAGGCGTCGTCGACGGTATCAACCTCGAACGAACGACTCGACAATCTGATCGGCGAGTCGCCTTCGACGTGCCCGCAGCCAATACCGAGTACGTGGGCATCGTCCTGTCGAACTCCGTTGTCCAGACGTGAACCGTCCACTACGACCACGAACACATCGCGTCGGTCACCGGACAGGCGACGTTGTGGCTTGCGCCACCGGGGTCAATCGACTGACGGGGAGGCCGCGGCAGGTGCGCGTCAGCTCGACGCCCATTCCGGACGGCTCCACCACGTGACCTCGCCAGCCCGCGAGGTCACGGTCCAGCGATGCAGCACCGAGCGGATCGGGGCGCCCTCGACCGGAACGCTCGCCAAAGACCAGAACACCAACGACCAGTCGCCGTCAAGGGAGCCCTCGCCGGCGCCAACGGGAGCAGCCGAGCCGCCGGAACCGACCGCATCAACGGAACCGCCGCCCGTAGCGGCGAGCCGAGGCGCATGCATCGCCGACAGGATCGCGTTGCGGATGCCAAGGCCGCCGATCAATTCCGGCGGTCGCAGCAGCGCTCGCTCCCCGGGACCCCCGCTCTGGAACAGCGCGAGCACGGTCGCCATCGCGTCCGCTGAACCCGCTCCCGCGCCCAGACCGCGAGCGAGATGGCCCAGCAGGTCCTTCACCTCCGTCTCCCGATCGAGCCGCCAGACCGTCCCATCGGGAGCAGGCGCGACCGCAAGGCCGATGTCGGGGGAACGCGCCTCGATTTCGCGATCAAGGCTGAGGATCGAGACCGGCGCGGGCGTCGGGATCTCGCGCAGGATCCAGGTCGACTCGTCGGCATGGACCACCGTCGCCCAGGTACCGGTCTGCACGCGCACCGAGGCGGAGGAGGCGATGACCCCGCTGCGACGCATGGCGGCGATGAGGAGGTCGGGCGCGGGCAGGCTCATCCGCCAGCCTTGCCGCGCAGCGTCTCGAGGATGAACTTGGCAGATTCGTTGTTATCGAAGCCGTGCGGCTTGAACGACTTCGGGTACATCGTGAGCACGCGCGTCTCGATCTCGGCCGCCGATGCGGTCGCCAGCCACTGCCACTGGGTCGGGACGCTGCCCGGCGGGAGCATGCGCAGGAACTGGCCCTGCACCAGGTGCGCCTGGAACTCCTTCTCGTACTGGGACATCTCGAGGACCGCGGCATAGGTCGACTGGTGCCCGTGGGTGAGCTCGTGCGACAGGATCATCGCGATGTTCTCGGCGGAGGACTCGCCTCGGGACACGATGATGTCGAGCGATGCCATGTAACCGCCCTCCGCCCCCGGCATCGCCTTCTTGAACGCCGCGACCGCTTCGGCCGCCTGTCGCCGGCCGACGGCGTGCTTGCCGACGAACGCCACGATCTCCGCATCCGCGGCGGGCGTTCCGACTGCGTTCTTGAGCACCAGCACCTTGTCCTGCTTGATGAAGTCCGCCGCCGCGGTCTCGAGTGCCTTGGCCAACTTGGGGTCATGCGCCGTCTTCGAGGCGTTCGTGAACACGGCCATCACGTCCTCGATAGTGAGGGCGATCTTCTCGGCCGTGAGCGTCTCTTTGATGACCCGGGCCTGCGCCTCCACCGACAGGCCGGCCCGCTTCAGCTCCTGGACGAGCGGCGCGAGCTGCGGGGTCTTCGCCGCTCGGGCGACGGTGATCGCACCCTTCAGCGCCTTGAACGCGGCGACCGCACCGAACACGTCGCCCACCGCCCCGATGACGTCGACCGCGAGCCAGAACCAGCCGGGGTCATCTTTGGACAGCGCCTTGGCCTTGTCCATGTCCGTGCCCGTCAAGGCTCCCTGGAGTGACGCCTTCTGCACCTCCTCGTAGGTCTGGTAGGCGCTGACCCCCGCTCCGCCGACCGCGGCCACCGTGGCGATGGCGGCGATCGCGCTCGAGCCGCCGGTCGGGATCGCGGCGAGCAGGCCGAGCCCGACGGCGATCGCGGTCCACATCAGCTTGCTCGACGCCTCGTCGGCGCGGACCAGCTTCGCGTGGTCCTCCATGGCTTTGCCCAGCCACGGTTTGATGCTGGTCTGCTTCCCGGCAATCTGCATGATCGTCGGCTGCTTCCAGATGCTGAAGCGGCCGCCGATCTCGGAGCGGACCTTTTGGATGTTCGCCAGCTTCGCGATCATCAGCGCGCCCATGTGCTGGCCGAGCAGTGAGGGAGGCGCCGCCGCGATCATGTCGAGCGAGGCGGCGCTCTCGTCGCCGCCGGCGAACATCGCGAGCGCGGGGTACAGCTTCGTTTGGTCGTCGCGCAGCTTGCGGTACTTCTCCTCGGCCGCGGTGTACTCCTTTCGGGTGGACGTCTCAGCGGCGGTGAGCGCTGGGTCGACAAACTGGCGAATGTCGAGCGGGCCGGAGACGACGAGCACCTTCTGCTGCGCAGTGCTCCATGTGTCGAACTTCACCTTCGTGGCCCGCTTCTCCGCGGCCAGCAGCTTCGCCGCGCCCTGCATCTTGACGAGCTCGGGCTGGTTCGAGACCCCGGTGGTCATCTCGCCCATACCGACCTTCTCGGTCTTGATGCCGTAGCGGGCCTTCTCCTCGTTGATCTTCTGCTCGCTGTTCTTCAGCAGCTCGAGCGTGATCGACGTCGCCTGCTTCTCGAAGGTGTCGCGGTAGGCGAACTCCTCGGCCTTCAGCCCGTTGTGCTGCGCGTTCATCGTGGCGACGATGGACTCGCGCAACTTGGGGTCGACTGTCGGGCCCATGTTCGCCACCGACGTGGGGAGCCCGGGGCTGGCGAAGCGGTGCACGAACCCGTCGAGGCCTACCATCCCCTTCTCGTTGGCGACCTTCTCCAGCGAGTCCTTCGTGATAGCCGCGTCAGGCGAGAGGATCTGTCCTTCGAAGATCACCCGGTCGGTGGCGGCCTTCGGCATCACCGGCGTGGAGTTCGGGCCCGGCATCGACGCATTCGGTGGTTCGCGCTGCACCGTGCCCGCGGTGGTGCGGTGCCCGCCGGAGCGCAGAAGAGAGCCGGTGACCCGATTCCCCACGCTGCGCTGCAGTGCCCGGGCATCGACGCCCCGAAGGCGATTACTGACTGGTGACGGTGCCGCGACCGCGCCATCGATGCCCGTTGCGCCACGCCTGCGCGTGTCCTGCTCCTCGATCGGAGGCTTGGGTTCGATGCCGAGGACCTCCTCGGTCCCAACCAGTAAACAGCACGGGGTGCGATCCCCACAAGGGCCGCGTCCCCGGCAACCGGGACCGAGTGGCCGCTCGAAGGGCCACAACCGCTCGCCGAATCGCACGGGAACTACGCCACGGCACCGCCTCCGCAGCCGTGCTCGTGATGGCGTGCCCCGCGGAACCGCGATGCGTGAACGTCGAACACCTCAGGTCCGAGCCACGACGGCGGGTCAGACGCTTTCAGGTCGCGGCGAGGAGGTCGTTCGTGAGCGTGACGATGGAGACGGGGAGATCGTCGGGGGCGATGAGTGACCGTGTTGCTCGAACGGCCATCTGCACGCCAGCTCCTGCTGGTGTTCCGAACATCTCTGGCAGGTAGCCGATCGCCTCGATCGTGACCTCGCCAGCAAGCGCCGATACGTTCATCGCTCCCTATCGCGGCACGTTCGATCGCGGCACGTTCGGGCCGCTCGTGTGGTTCAGCGAGTGCGGAGACCGAACGTTCCGCCTCTGCCGACGCAACCTCTCTGGCCTTGTACGTCATTTTGGCGTACAGTCGGGTCATGGAAACGAAGACAGAGCGTTGGACCTTACGGGTCACCCCAGCACAGGACGCCGTCGTCCGGCGCGTGTTGGGGTCGACAGGCGAATCATTGAACGAGTACGTCGTCCGCCATGCCGTCGAGGCGGCCCACGAAGACCTCGCCGATCGACGGGTCTTCGCTCTCGACGATGCGGCATGGGTCGAACTCCAACATCTCCTCGATCGACCCCCAGCGTTCAAGCCGGAAATCGCGACGCTGCTGTCCAAACCGTCGGTCCTCGAGAAGTGACGAATTTCGTCGGGCCTGAACTCCTCGACGACAGCCACGTTCTCGACGGGTTCAACTGCGGGGACGACACCCTCAACGATTGGCTGGCCCGTCGAGCCCGAAACAATCAGACCGGAGGCGCAAGCAGGACCTGGGTCGTAAGCGCAGACAAGCGCGTCGTCGCGTACTACGCGTCCAGCGCCGCCGTCCTCCTACATGCCGATTCGACGCACCGCGCCGCACGGAACCAACCAGACCCGCTCCCCGCGCTCCTGCTCGGTCGCCTGGCCGTCGACCAAAAACAACAAGGACACGGCCTCGGCGCGGCTCTCCTCAAACACTTCATCCTGAAATGTCTCGAAGTCGCACAGATAACCGGCGTCCGTCTCCTTCTCGTTCACGCCAAAGACGCAGGAGCCGCCGTGTTCTACAGGAAGTACGGATTCGAACCGTCGCCAGTCGATGACCTCACCCTCATGATCCTCGTCAAAGACATCAGCACGTAGCCAACGCCGCCACCACGGGGGTCTGACCCCTTGTCGAACCGGGCCCTGGCCGATGGCTGGCGTTGGACGACTGGCGAAACTGGCCTACAGCCGATCGAGGGTGTCGAGGAGCGGGGACAGGTCACCCAGCGAGTGCAGGTGATCGTTGAGGTGGGTGCAGGTGCCGAGGTCGATCATGTGCGCGCGTACGTAATTCGACAGCTCACTGACGGTCTGGCCTACGACCCGCTCCGTGCTGACGGCCGCCCGGTGACACTCGGGTGCCGGCAGCACGTCGGCGACGGCAGCGCAATCGAGGAATGTCCGAGAACCGGCGTCGAGGCGTGCCGTCACGGAGTACTCGTGCACGATCACCTCGAGGCCGTCAGCGGCCACGTAGGTGTCACGGAACAGCGATTCGACGTTCAGCTCGTCGGGTCCGCCGAGGGAGCCTGCTCCGGACGTGGTGATGTCGATCCGACGCCGACGCCGGAAGCCACTAGGCGACAGCGCGGGCAGCTCGTGCCAGCCGGCAGGGTCATCGTCGGCAGCCAGGGACGGCGCCGCAACCCCCTCGGTCGTCATCGGTCGCAACCCCTCCCCCATTCGGGTAGCCATCGGGCCGCCCGGCGCCCAACCGGCGCAGACGGCGAGCGTTGCCCGCCGCCGGTTCGCCGGGTGCTGCGACCCCGGCGTCGAGTCGATCTCACCGTTGTGCA
>JAYTFI010000677.1:0-2950 GCA_043734485.1 Acidimicrobiales bacterium
GTGCTGAAAAGCGAATCGACATCGTGGAGCCACTCGATTGCCTCGTTCAGGGCTGCTGCGTCGAGGTCGTCGCGGACGTCGAACGACACTGCGGTGCCCATCACGTGTTCGACATGGAACTGTCCAGGCGGTGGGCGTCGAATGGTTCGTGCAGCAGCCAAGGCATGCCGGTCGGCTGTCACGCGACGCTGACCCCCGCCGACCGTGCCGAGTCGATCGCCGATTGGAGGGACGCGGCATAGCTATCGGACGTATACGTCGCGCCGGAGACCGTGTTCACCTGCGCGGACTGCGCTGCGAGTGCCTCGCTGCGGAGGATCGGGACCGCCCGATTGTTGATGCGGACGCTCTTGGATTTGTCGGACGGCGTTTGCAGGGCGGTCACCTTTGTGATCTTCCCGTTGGTCACGGTGATCTGGACTTGCACCGGCCCCCAACGATTGGTCGACACCGCGCCGGTGAATGTCGCACCGGCGGGCGCGAGAACCTTCGTCTTAGTGGGTGTAGGGACAACTGTCGCAACGAGCGGCGGGGGTGTTGCTGCGACCACGGCCGCGGTCGCACGCAGCGGGCTCACTGCCGCGATGTTCGCAAGGGTTGCGGCCGCGGGGCTCCGATCGCTGTAGGCGAACACGACACTCATAGCGGTCGTGGAGGCCAGGCTCAACCCCAAGGCCGCCACCCGACTCTTGCGGGCTGGGTGGCGCCGGCGAGCCGGTCGTGTCACTTCGCCGGACGCACTGTCGCGGTAGGCCCGGCCACTCTCACTTGGTGCGGTGGCCGCAGGGCGCCGGGCCGCGAGGCGGGCGAGTCGCTCTTCGGGTGTTGTTGCAATGCGCCCCACACCCGGGGAAGGTGGATTCGCTCCTGGGGAGGTTGGATTCGGGTCCATGTCGCTATTTCGACACGGCTCGACAAGCGGCGAGTTAATTCCGGGTTGGAATTCGGTGAGAACATTTTCGGGCTACCGACGTTCGTGTCGCTTGGCCAGCAGGCCACGGACGCGCAGCGTCGCCGGGAAAACGGCGACTCCCACGAGTACAGCGAGTAGGGCTTGAAAAGCAATCGCGTGCTGGTCTGATCCTGCTTGATACCCATGGAGTCCAGCGATCACTGTGGCCGGGACCGATACGAGGTGGACGATTCTCCAGGTCCGGCGACGAAACCGAAGTCGGGGCCACGATGTGAAAACCACGACCACAAAGGCGTAGGAGGCGAGCACTCCGAGGGTAATCGCGAGCGTCGGCGGCAGCGCCGTCCCCGGGACGAAGATTTGCTTCAGGCCGATTCCGGAGTCGTGATCAGCGAACGACGCGGCGATGTGCACCCCGGTGAAGGCCAGCGTCAAGCCTCCGAGCCAATTGTGCAGGTCGAGCCACCACGCCGGCCTGAGGCGGGAACCTGTCGCTCGTGCCGAGAAGATGAGCCCCCAGAAGAGGGCCGCAACCGCGAGCACTGTCGCCACGATGCCGCTCGCGCGGGTGAGGTACCACCAGGCGCTCACCCGGCCACCTTCGACCCGTTGTGCATCGGCTCAGCTCGCGGCAAGGTGATCGTCAACTGTGCGCCTCCGTCTGCGTGATTGATCGCCGTGACGGTACCCCCCACCGCGCAGACGATCTCGTGCACGATGGCAAGTCCAAGGCCCGAACCCGGCAACGAACGCGCCGCATCGGCCCGGTAGAACCGGTCAAAGATCCGAGACAGGTCGGTCGCCGCGATGCCTACGCCGTGATCGCGCACAGCGATCGAAACCAACGTGGGGGTGGTGGTCACCGAGACTTCGATCGGCGACCCGGCCGGGCTGAACTTGGCGGCGTTGCCCAGCAGATTGTCGACGGCTCTCAGCAATCGACCCTCCGGTGCGACGATGGCGGCATCGCCTTCAACGGTCAGATTGACGGTACGAGCGGTTCGCTGACGGCACCGTGCAACCGCAGATTCGCTGACCTGCCCGACGTTGTTGAGCACGGTCGGTTCGGGTGACGTCCGGTGTCCGGCGAGATCGACCAACTCGTTCGTGAGCGCAGTGAGCTCGCGCAACTCGCTCTGCACATCGTCGAGAATCGTTGCTCGACGGTCATCAGCCAGTTCGGGGTGGCGCCGCAGCGTGGCCACATTGGTACGAAGGCTGGTGAGCGGCGTACGGAGCTCATGCCCTGCATCTTGAACGAGGCGGGCCTGCTGTTCGTGCGATGAACGCAACTCCTCGAGCATCGTGGAGAACGCCGCCGTCAGTCGTCTGGTCTCGTCGCGAGGCACCTTCGAGCCGAGCGGCGTCTGCGCGAACGCCGCGGAGTCGAACTGCAGTAGGCCTGCCTTGGTCACCGACTCCGCCGCGGCGGTCAGAGTGGTGATCGGCCCGGTGATCCGGCGAGCCAACAGCCACCCGACCAGAGCGGCGGCAGCCACGACGAAGAGCGCGAGGACGAGGAATCGGGTGAGGACCGACTTGAGCACCCGATCGTTCGCCGCCAGGCTCCGACCGATCTGCACCACCCCGACCGAAGGAACGACGAGGCTCTGAATGCGCATCCGATCGTCGCTGTCGCCCGACAGTCGAGTGCGCAACTGCGGCGAGCCCCGTCGTGCCATCGAAATGTCCGCAGCGTCGACCGGCAGTCGACTACTGGCCGGTTTGAAGATCCGACCGGCCTTGTCGAGGCACTGCAGCAGGAGCCCCTGCGCGTTGGGGTCGTCATCACGAGGCAGCACTGGTCGCGCAATCACATCCCCGTGCCGACCCGCCTCGAGGGCGGGCAAGCCACAAATAGCGGTCGCGAGTCGTGCGTCAGGATCTCTCAGGCGTGACACATACGCGGTCATCGATGCCCGTGACTCCGAGTCGAGCCGTTGCGACGCCACTCTGTAGCCAACAATTGCAACCACGGATGTCGCCATCGCAGCCAGGAGCACGACGGTCATGGTCAGCCGAGCACGCAAGGTCATG
>JAYTFI010000678.1:0-3079 GCA_043734485.1 Acidimicrobiales bacterium
TCCGGGCCGGCGACGGCGCGGAGCCTGAGCGATTTCGGGGCAACGGTCGTGCACATCGAGTCGTCGCATCGCATCGACGCAGCGCGGACTGTCCAACCATTCCTCAACGACGACGGGGCCCCGGAAACCGCTGCGGTTTACCTCAATATGAACGCAGGGAAGCTCGGCCTATCCCTCAATCTCGGGACCACCGAAGCGAGAGCCGTTCTCGATGATCTGGTCGGCTGGGCCGATGTGCTCATCGAGTCCTTCTCTCCGAGGGGCCGTGCTTCGCTCGGGCTCGACTACGACCGTCTGCGCGCGTTGAACCCTCGTCTGATCATGATGTCGAGCTGCCTGTTCGGCCAGGACGGACCACTGCAGAGCTACGCCGGCTTCGGCATCACCGGCGCGGCACTATCGGGCTTCTACGAACTGACCGGCTGGCCGGACCGCGCTCCGGCCGGCCCTTACGGCGCATACACCGACTACGTGTCACCCCGCTTCGCGCTATGTGCGCTGCTCGCCGCCGTAGAGCACCGTACCCGCACCGGAGAAGGCCAGTACCTCGACTTCGCGCAGGCGGAAGCAGCCGTGCACTTCCTCACCCCGGCGCTGCTCGACTACACCGTGAACGGCAACGTCCTCAGCCGGCGGGGGAACGATGACGGTGTGATGGCACCCCATGGGGTGTACCCCTGCGTGGGCGATGATCGGTGGGTCGCCATCGCATGCAGAGACGACTCGGAGTGGAAGAACCTCTGTGGACTTCTCGGCCGATCAGACCTCGCCGCGATGACGAGCGACGATCGCCGGAATGACCGTGCGGCCCTCGATGCCATGGTCTCCGAATGGACCTGCACGCGTTCGCCGTCCGATGCGGAGATGATCCTCATAGGGCACAACATCGCCGCGCATTCGGTGCAGCATTCACCGGAATGCGCCGTCGATCCGCAATTGCGCTTCCAGAGACACTTCGTCGAGCTCCCTCACGAATTGATGGATAATGTGACCGTGGAGAGCACTCGCATCATGCTCAGCGATACACCCTCAGTCCTCAACCTTGCGGCACCGATCTTGGGTCAGCACACCATCGAAGTCCTCGAGCAATTGCTCGGCTACGACGAGGAACGCATCGGTGCGCTTTTCGCCGCAGGAGCGCTCGACTGAGCGGAGGCGAGAAAGGTCAGACGATCTCGCTGACCTGCTGCACCGGTGTGGCGTTCGTGTAGTTGACAATGTCAGCCATGATCGTCGGGAGATCGGGCGACGCTCCGACGGCACCGAGGTCGTCCATCGAGTCGAAGTAGAAGTGCACGCCGGCGACGTACGGGCCGTTCATGCCCTTGTCGATCTCGGCCCTGCACTTGAATGCGGCGGTGCACATCGGGATGTGCGTGTCGCGGTAGTAGTCGTGGTCGAAGGTGATGCCGTCGCCGGCCGGATAGAGGACGCTCATGCGTATCATGGCTGCAATGTAGCGGTGCCACCCCGGACTGACGCCAGTCACGCCTGGGCGAGGGCCGCGAGCGTGTTCACGGAACATCGCCGGGTCGCCCATGATCTGCGCATGGCATCGCATCATTTCGACCTCGTGGTCATCGGCACGGGTTCCGGCAACACCATCATCAACGAGTCCTTCGACGCGTGGTCGATCGCCATCGTGGAGGAGGGTGTTTTCGGTGGGACGTGCCTGAACCGCGGGTGCATACCGACCAAGATCCTCGTCCACACGGCAGGCGTGGCGCAGAGCCTGCGTCACGCCCACGAGCTCGGCGTCGAGGCCCATATCGACCGCATCCGCTGGCACGACATCCGCGATCGGGTCTTCGATCGGATCGATCCGATCGCGGCGGGCGGCGAGGACTACCGGACGAACCGCAGCCCGAACGTCACCGTGTTCAAGGGGCGCGGCAAGTTCGTCGGCGTCCGAGAGGTCGCCATCGGTGACGTCGTGATCACCGGCGACCAGGTCGTGATCGCGGCCGGCGGACGTCCGATGATCCCGGAGATCCCGGGCCTCGACGAGGTACCGTTCCACACTTCCGACGACGTCATGCGCATCGACGACGTGCCCGAGCATCTGATCGTGCTCGGCGGCGGATTCATCGCCAACGAGCTCGCCCACGTCTTCGGTGCCTTCGGTGCCCGCATCACCATCGTGAACCGCGGTGATCGCCTCATGCGGGCCGAGGACCGGGAGATCTCGGAGCGCTTCACGACCGTGGTGAAGGGACGCATCGGCTTCGACGTGCGCCTCGGCGTGACGGTCGACCGCGTCTCGGAGACGGGCAAGGACATCACTGTTTCGCTCAGCGACGGTTCCGTCATCGTCGGCGACGTGTTGCTGGTGGCCACCGGGCGGATCCCGAACACGGACACGCTCGACGTGGACAAGACGGGCGTCGATGTCCGCGCCGACGGGCGCATTGCTGTTGATGAGCACCAGGCCACCAACGTGCCGGGGATATGGGCGCTGGGCGACATCTCGTCACCGCATCTCCTGAAGCATGTGGCCAACCAAGAGGCTCGTGTAGTGCAGCACAACCTCCTGCACCCCCACGAGCCCATCTCCACCGATCACCGATTCGTGCCCCACGCGGTGTTCACCGACCCGCAGATCGCCAGCGTCGGCATGCACGAGGACGCCGCCCGCGCCGCCGGCTACGACGTGATGGTCAAGGTCCAGAACTACGGCGACGTGGCCTACGGCTGGGCCATGGAGGACACGACCAGCGTCTGCAAGCTTGTCGCCGACCGTGCATCGCGGCTACTCCTCGGCGCCCACATCCTCGGCCCGCACAGTGCCGTACTCATCCAGCAGCTCATCCAGGGGATGACGTTCGGTCAGACCATCGACGAGATGGCCCGTGGGCAGTACTTCATCCACCCGGCGCTGCCCGAGGTCATCGAGAACGCGCTGTTGGGGCTGGCCTGATCGGAGCCGTCCCCCGTGCCCGCGAACGCCAAATCGCTGGCGGGCAGGACACGGGGGGAATGCTAAGGTTCGTCCCGCTCCACGGACCCGTGGTGCAGCCAGGAGTGCACGCCGGCCTGTCAAGCCGGAGGTCGCGGGTTCAAATCCCGTCGGGTCCGCCAG
>JAYTFI010000679.1:0-2208 GCA_043734485.1 Acidimicrobiales bacterium
CGGCCCGATCTCGTTCTCGATCCAGGCGCAGTCGATCTCGAGCTGTTCGGGCGTGTGGGCGGTGACGCCGAGGACACCCATGCCACCCGCCTTGGTGACCGCGGCGATGACGTCGCGGCAGTGGCTGAACGCGAGGATCGGGAACTCGATGCCGAGCATGTCGCAGACCTTGGTTTGCATACCGTCATGGTGGCGCGTGCGCCGGAGTGATGCGAACCGCGTGTTTGCGCGACAATTCGACTCGTACTGTCACACCCCCGCCGTACCGTCCTCTGCGTGGCTTCCATGACCGCTCCGACCCTCGACACCGACGACACGCCGCTCCTCACGTGGGCGCAGTTCCTCGACCTCGACTACGAGACGCGGAACACGGATCTGATCGACGGGAGGATGTACCTGAATTCGCCGGGACCGGTTCATGAACTCGTTTTGCGACGCCTGATGCTGTTCTTCGAGCGATGGGTCGAAGCGGCCGATGTCGGGGCGGCCCCCGGTGAGGTGAGCACCCAGCAGCCGATCGGCATCACCGTGAATCGTGGCTACATGCCGGATCTCGCGTGGTGGCCGGAGTCGCAGTGCTCGGACGATGACGACTTGCTCGCATTCGAAGGACTGCCGGGCATGGTGCTCGAGGTCCTCTCGCCGTCCACGCGGGCGTTCGACCTTGCTCGGAAGCGCAACGACTACGAGCGCATCGGGATCGCCGAGTTCTGGGTGATCGACCCGGTGACCCGCACCGCGATCCTCCATCGGCGATCCGCACCGGCCTCGGCGTCGTACGACGAGGTCACGGAGATCGACTCCGAAGGCGACATCTCCTCGCCGCTGCTTCCGGGCTTCTCAGCGCCGATTGCGGCCCTGTTCCGCCGGCGCTGATCACCCGCACAGCTCCGTCCGGCAACCTCACGTCCGAATTCCACACGCTTCCGCGCAGCGTCGACTGCCAGACTCCCCGGCCGTGTCGCCGACCACCCTCACCGCCGAAGGCACCCATTGTGACGCCTTCGAAGCCAACGACTGGTTGCTGTTCGCCAGGACGAGGCTGATCTGGGGTGCATCGTTCCTGTTTGTCGCCAAGTCCCTCGACGCATTCGCGCCGGGCCTCATCAAGTTCGCCGGCATCAGCTTCGGCTGCATCGCGCTCGGCCTCGTCCCCGCTACTCGGAACGCCGTCCCGAGGTCGGCGTGGCCCCGCATCGTCGCAGTGAGCGTCACGTGGCTGGCCTTCCCGATGACGCTGTTCCCGATCGCGCAGCAGCACATCCTCGTCGAGCCTCGCGGGCACGCTGAACGGAGCGATCGGGGTCTTCGCGGCGATCGTCGCCTCGGTGCTGCTGCGTCGGTTGCCCGGCCGGTGGCAGCTGGCCGGCCTCGCTGTCGCGCTCCTCGGGATCTCCCTCGAACCATGACGGGTTCTGCACCGTGACAGTGCAAAACCGGACAAAGTTCGGGGGCTGAGGGTGGCGGGCTGATGAGGGTGGCGGGCTGAGGGTGGCGGGCTGAGGGTGGCGGGCTGAGGGTGGCGGGCTGAGGGTGGCGGGCTGAGGGCTGAGGGCTGAGGGTGGCGGGCTGAGGGCTGAGGGTGGCGGGCTGAGGGTGGCGGGTGTCGGGATGCACGCGCCCGGCGGTAGCCTGTCGGGGTGGAAACCGAGCAGGGCATCGACACGGCTGCGGCCTATTCGCTGCACCCGAACGTCGCCGTCCGGCCCGAGCCCTTCGGTGCGCTCGTCTACCACTACGGCAACCGCAAGCTCGTGTTCCTCAAGTCGCCCCGCATGGTCACCGTCGTGCGTGGGCTCGATGCCGCGGCGAGTGTGGACGAGGCCCTGCAGAAGGCGGGCGTCCCCGAGAAGTCCCGTACCAACTACCTCGAGGCACTCGGCTCGCTACTGCGCTCCGACATGATCGTGCTGCGATGTTCAGCGGCGGCCACGGACGCAGCCGCAACAGCCGCACCCGACCACTCGCACCCGGAGGTGCTCGCTGATGCCAGCGCTCGTTGAACAGCTCAAAGGTGGCCTCGATGCGCCCATATGCCTCACATGGGAGCTCACCTACGCGTGCAACCTGGCGTGCATCCACTGCCTCTCCTCGTCGGGACGGCGCGACCCGCGCGAGCTGAACACGGCCGAGGCGAAGGCCGTTGTCGACGAGCTGGCCCGGCTGCAGGTCTTCTACGTCAATATCGGCGGCGGCGAGCCGACCATC
>JAYTFI010000680.1:0-1529 GCA_043734485.1 Acidimicrobiales bacterium
GTCGAGGTCCACGGGCAGCTCGTGGTCTGCCCGGGCGTGAACGACGGTGCGGTACTCGACTACACCCTGTGCGGTGTGCTCGATGAGTACCCCGAACTGGCATCACTGCATGCGGTCCCGCTCGGCATCTCGAAGTTCAACAAGGAACCCGGGCTTCGTCTGCACACGTACGAAGAGGCGAACGCAGTCGTCGATCTGGTCGAAGGCTGGCAAGAGACGTTCCTCACCACGATTGGCCGGCGGATGATCTTCGCCGCGGACGAGTACTACCTGATGGCCGGCCGGCCGTTCCCCGCCGCCAATGAGTACGAAGACTTCGTGCAACACGAGAACGGCATCGGCATGGCCCGTACGTTCGAGCGAGAGCTGCTCGGCCTCAGCGATACGCCGACCGCGGTCGCGTCGGGGTTCTTCGCGTGGGTGGAGGGTGCGCCGGCCGAGGGCTACAGAGCACCGCGGAGCATCGAGGCGCCGCGGAGCATCGGGTCGAGGCCGGGCTCGATCGCACTGCGCCCCGGTGCGGCGGCGCCGATCGCGATCCTGACCGGCACGTACGGTGCGCAGGTGCTCGACCAGCTGCTGCCGCCGGTACTGGAGTCGATCGGCCGATCCGATGTGCGCATACTTCCTGTGGCGAACGAGTTCTTCGGCGGCAACACCGCAGTGACCGGCCTGATGGTCGGCAGCGACTTGAGTCGGGTTCTGTCGACGGAGCCCGAGGGCCACCGGTACCTCCTGCCCGACGTGTGCCTCAGCAAGGGCCTGTTCCTCGATGGGACCTCGCCCGCGGATCTGCCCCGGCCGGTGGAGGTCGTGGAAACGCACGGCCTTGCGCTGCTGGACGCGCTGCGCATCGGCGGGCCGGGCACGAACAACGGTCGGCGCCCACGCGTCGCCATGACGCAGGTCCCCGTGCTGCACGGGTCGAAGGGAAATAACTCGTGAGTGAGCGCAAGCGAACGAGCAGTCAGGTACAGCGCCCGCTCAGGGCGGCCCCGCAGGCGAAGCCGAGGTGCAGCAATGAGTGAGCAAGCGAAGCGCCGGGCGAAGTCGTCGGGTGGGAGTCGGATCACGGCCACCAACCCGCGAGGGCTTCCGACGGTGGCCATCGTCGGGCGTCCGAACGTCGGCAAGTCGACGCTGTTGAACCGCATCGTCGGCCGCCGCGAGGCGATCGTGGAGGAGCGCCCCGGCGTCACCCGCGACCGCAAGGATGTGGAAGCCGAGTGGAGTGGCGTCCCTTTCCTCGTCATCGACACCGGCGGCTGGATGGAGGGTGGTAACTCGCTCGACGAGAAGGTGAGTCGTCAGTCCGAGCGGGCCATCGAGGACGCCGACCTCGTCCTGTTCGTCACCGACGTCACCGTCGGCGCGACCCCCGAGGACGAGGCCGTAGCCGACATCCTGCGCCGTCGCCGGCCCAAGGGAAGCACGTTCGTCATCGCCAACAAGGTCGACGGGGAGACCCGCGAGCCCGACATCTGGGCCTTCTCCGGCCTCGGCCTCGGCGATCCGTTCCCGGTCAGCGC